>JAAZZC010000246.1 GCA_014239335.1 Verrucomicrobiales bacterium | reverse complement strand
TATTGTTCCTAAAGAATCTGCCATTGCAGAATCGGAACCGGTCAATGACACTTATCAGTTATTGGAGGACTCCATACTGAAGACGGGTTCGGGACCACTAGTTGAGCTGAATTTTGATTCAGAGATTGTTTCTGGATTCATAGAAGATGACTGGGCCATTCTAGACCGTATAGAAAATCAGAATGGAGATGCAGAAGATTATCCGACCGATGCTTCCGGCAGAGAGTGGCTTGATCCGGAATTTGATATTGATTCTTCTAATGTGGGACCATGGTTCGTGGCTCCATTGCCTATTCAGTCAGGTGCAATTGATGCTTTTCCCGGTCTAAATGATGAGCTCTTTGGAATCGATGAGGCAGCGAATGGGGAAAACCTCATAACTACTTATCTTTTCAGAAACAGTTTTACTCTGGATGATTCCGAGGCTCAGGGCACAGATTGGGATCTCAGATATTTGGCTGATGATGGAATTATAGTTTATATTAATGGGACTGAGGTATTTCGGTCAGCAGCAATCCCGGCCGGACAAATCACCACGCAGACCCCTGCTGATGCTGGAGTAAATAATGAAGGCAGTTATTCGAACGCAGTCATCGATTTAGAAGGTTTACTTTTTGAGGGCAATAATAGCATAGCTGTTGAGTTGCATCAGGCTGGTGTCGAGAGCAGTGACATTGGACTTGATTTAAATATTACTCCAGCTGCTAATCTGGGAGGAGCAGGCTCTTTTTCTTACATTGATGATGCATTTCCTGAACCATTTGCTACTTCTGCGCCTAACAACGCAACAGGTGATATTGAAAATGGTGCAGGCTTTGAAAATACCAATGCTGCTCACGTGCGTGTTGGTGGAGGATGGTTCTTTGGCCCAGTCACATCTTCAGGTGCTTGGAGGCAGACTCTTTCAATGGCCATTGACACTGAGATAAAGATCAGTTTTAGATATAGGCTCGTCGTATCTGAAAACTACGAAGAGAATGAGTATGGTGCTGTTGTTTTTGCTGTTGATGGAAACTTAATCGGTGACGAGGGAAATGAGGTTGATAGGTTGAGTGGAGAAGGACAATCGGATACTGGGTGGAGAACGTTTTCTACTGAAGTTTCCTTATCATCAGGAGAACATAATATTGATTTTGGTGTTTATAATAATAACGCTAATTCAGCTAACGAGCTGACGGATGTTTGGTTTGATGATATTCTTATCGAATATGTGGGAGCTGGTTCTAGTGCGGGAGTCCTTGAAAATGATGAGATAGGTGAAGGTCCAGTCACTGCCCAGATTGCATCCAATCCATCACATGGAACGGTTGAGATGAATGTTGATGGAAGTTTTACCTATGTTCCTGAGGAAGATTTTTTTGGTGTTGATCAGTTCACTTATACAGTCACAGATGATTCAGGGGTCTCACCTGTTGGTACTGTAATTTTAGAAGTTATTTCTGTCAATGACGTACCAGTTATTCAAGACCGATCCTTTTCTGTTATCGAAGATGAGCCCCTTCTGGTAAGCATTGATTCTGGACTTGGTTTGGATAGCTCTGATGTGGAAAATCAAGGGCTTACTTTTGCAGTTGAAGGTGCCCCCTCTAATGGGACTGTCGAAATTAATTTGAATGGTAGCTTTGAATATACTCCTAACCTTAACTTTGAGGGCACTGACCGTTTTACTTACGTAGCTTTGGATGGTGAAGGTTCTTCTGTCCCGGGAAACGTTGAGATTGACGTTATTTCAGTCAACGATCCTCCAGAAGTCGTTGATGATACATACTCAGTCATTGAAAATAATTCATTAATCGTTTCTCAGTCCGGTATCAGTTTACCAGAATTAGTTCTTTCTGAGAATTTTGACACTGACGTTAATTTTACATTCACCGGCAACGTTGAAATTGAACCGGTTGGTGAATTTGCTTCCATTAATGGATTTGAGGGGAGCTTCCTTCGTAACTTAACTTCAGGTAATCCGGCCGATGCTACTACGATTACGATCAATGATCTTCCTCCTCACGATCGGCTCTCAATAGGTTTTGTACTGGCTATCATTGATTCCTGGGATGGAAATACGGGAGGCGGTGATTTCTTTTCGGTTACGGTCGATGGAGAGCCAGTTTTTTCACATACATTTAACAATCTACAAGCTGGTGGAGAACAAAGTTATATTGCTCCTCAAGGAGTTGAGCTTGCTCGATCCATTGACCTTGGTTTTTCTTCTGGTCCTCAGTCCCTTGATTCTGCCTATGATCTTAGCAAAGAGCCAAGCCTCAATAACATATCTCATACCGGTGATAGCGTAACTATTGAGATTTATGCTAGTGGAGCGAATTGGGAAGGAGGAGATGATGAGTCCTGGGCAATCGATAATTTTGAGGTACGATCATATGAATCTACCCAATTTAATCTAATTTCCCAAGGTTCGGTTTGGCTTTATCTCGACGACGGTAGTGATCAGGGCTTCGATTGGATTGATGAAGATTATGATGATAGTGACTGGGAAAGCGGCACCGGAAAATTTGGTTATGGAGATGATAACGAGTCGACCCTAATTGGTTTTGGGGATGATGATAACGATAAGTACGCAACGACCTATTTTCGTCACATTTTTGAGGTGGAAGAAACTCAGCGATTTGAAGAACTTTTGATTGGTCTTCTCAGAGATGATGGTGCTGCAGTCTATATTAACGGCACCGAAGTAGTCAGATCGAATTTGGAGAATGGAGCCAGCTTCCAAGATTTTGCGCCTGATTTTGC
>JAAZZC010000180.1 GCA_014239335.1 Verrucomicrobiales bacterium | reverse complement strand
CTCACAATGTCCTCATCGAATAAGCCGATACTGAATTTCTCGCCTTTTTCTGCACGGATCCTAGCAATTATTTTTACTGTTGATGTGCTAACCTCGCCCTGGAAAACATCTCCTATAGAAATCGCAATAGGATCCCACCGCGCGATAAGGGAGTCGTTACTCGTTACTGTGTTAAGTATTATCTGATCTTTCCATACCACCATGGCGCTTAGATCAGGGGCCGTGCTATCGACGTCCCATTGGCTTTGATCTTTTTTGTTTGGAGCTACTTCTGCTTCAGTTAACCAAATACTGTAGATTGCACTTGTTCCCTTTTTGGGTTGGTCATGTCTCTCTCCTGGACCTTTACTGTAAAGGTATCCCAAAAAAATAATGGCGATCGGGATGAGGACAATTAATAAGACGCCGTATTTCTTATCTTCTTTATTTGTCATTTTTTGTGCTATTTGAATTTATGTAATCGGTGGCTAATTCGGAATTAGATATGAGGCTTGCTATCTTAGGTTGGGTAAGTGAAAGAATGGGCCTCTCAATTTTGGAGGTTCTTTTTCGTGGTCAAAAAGAACGCAGGAATTCAAAATCAAAGGAGCTACCAAATAGATGAGAGCTTTGATGAATTTCTTCATGCCCTTATACTACACTAAAGAGACGAAATAGCCAAAGGGCTCTTTGCTCGTATGTTTATCTGTTTATTGCAGATTCTTAAGGCCCATTAGCCTGCCCAGGAGACGGCGCCATTGTTTCAAAATTGGCTTCGATGGACGATGTTCGACCAAATGAAATGTCCTGTTCTTGTGGTCCGAACTGGATCTTATCCATGATGTAATTACCGTCTTGATCCGAAGAGGTCAGGTACAGTGATTCACCATTTGATGATAATTTAAAGCTGGCATGAACTCCTTCTGATGCTCCGCCGTCCTCATCGGCCCAGACGATCATGTATCCATTAGCTGGTACCAATGATCCTTCCGGGAATTCCCATTTCCTTGGATTGTTAGGATTATCACTCAGGTACCAACCGGATAAGTCGAAGTTCTGCTGAGTGATGTTATGTAATTCAATCCAGTCATCAAATTCTTCCTGAGGATCCTGTAGAGTCGTTTCATTTAGTGCCATAATTTCATTAATTATGACGGGAGATTCTTCTTCGGAATTTAGAGATTGGACTCGGTAGGATAAGGGTTCGACTTCAGTCATTTTCGGATAGAATGCGGCTGTATTGGAAGAGTTCCCTGACCTTGCTTCTATGTAGTACCATACCTTTTCTCCTGAGGAGAAGCCTGGCACGGAGGCTCCGTAAATGCCATCATTTGGCTCGAGGTCATTGTGATTTCCGTCATCAAACATTTGCGCAGAGGTGTAAGGGTCGATATGGCCTTTTGGTGTATAATAAATAAAAACAGAATCGATACCATCGGTCTTGGATTGGGTGACTTTTGCAGTGATCGGTATGGGCTCGCTTGCTGTTGCATTGGTCGGCCTAGATACTGATATGATGGATGGGGGAACCTTTGATATTTCTGGATGAGTGCTGAGATATTGGTGCCTAGTACTTATTAGTTCTTTCAGTTGAGAGATGCTGGACCTGAAGGAGGTCATATTAAAATCCTTCTTTGGATCATTCTCGATGAACGTTTCGATTGTCTTAACGTAACGATCAATGGTTGCGGTTAAATTTTCAGGGTTAAAATCGTTCTCTAATACGGTTCTCATATGAGCTATGTATCGTTGACGGAATTCAGGGACAGATAACAGTTTATTTATCACGGGTCGATTTACATTGGTTTCTTGATCAAAAGGATTTAAAAGGGCATACCTTGGATTGAATGCTTCGTTGCCATCATGTTCTATTGGGAAGAGTCGACCCGATTCAGGCTCGTAATAAATCATATAATCACAGCCCTTGTGCCAGTAACTGTCATCATCCGTGAAGATGTTTTCTAGGACCAGAAACCAGAGCCAGCTGTCCACGGCCAGCACTTCGTTGACCTTGGTCTTAAATTCCCCTGCAGGAGTGTTGTTGAGAACGTCAGTGGCGTGAATGAGGTTTGCCCAGGGATTATCAGAGTTCTGTTTTTTTAATTCGTATAAGTTCTCGTAAGTTGATGGATTGTCTCCGAGATAAAGTAGGGCTTTGTCTCCACTTGACCAGCCTCCGCCTCCACCCCCACCGCCTGGTGGTCTTCCGCCACCGCCTGGTGGTCTTCCGCCACCGCCTGGTGGTCTTCCGCCACCGCCACCGCCTGGGGCGCCAGCGCCGCTACCCGTGCCGCTGGGTGATTTCCATCGGTCTCCATCATTACTGCTAAAATATTGACGAATTAGAGGGCTGTCCTGTTGTTGGGCATTTGAATAAACTCCCCAGTTCTCTCCGTTGATATTTAACTGAACAAATCCGGCCCCGGGACAGGCTGCGTATTTCTTCATTGTGTTGAAATAAAGAGCTTCCCTTAACAGGGTCTGATCTCCAGCAGCATTGTTGAGATTAAGTGTATCAAGACCCTCTAGATCAGCATCTTCATGAGTAGCATCGAGGCTAATATTAACCGATTTCTTTTCACCGTTCACTCTTTGATAGGAGGTATTTCCCTTGTAGCGGACTCCTACTCCCTCAATGGTTTCATCTCTAAATTGAAGAGTTCCTAAAATTTCATTTCCCGTCGAATAGTTTGAGATGAGTTGGCTCTGCCAGTTTGTATCTTCAAAGGTCAATTCAATCGTCCGCACGCACATCGGATCATAGAATCCTTCAGTCTGAATGGCGCGAATAAAGCCGAACGATTCTTGATTTGATAAATTCAAGCTGACTGAAGAATTTCCGTCAGAAAATATTGGAGGCACATCATAAAGAGGTCCCCAGTTTTTCAAGTCATCAGAATATTGGAAAAGCCATTCCTTTTTTTTCTTGCCTGTTGCGCTTAAAGCGAATGTACCGTCATCAAAAGTGAATTGGATTTGATTTTCATCGGCGAGGCTGACGAATGGAAACAACAGCAGGGAGAGCAACAGGTATTTCACTCGCTCAGTATATGTGTTTTACATGAATGGATCATTACGTATTCAAATTATGAGTAATGATTAATATTCGCAATGCCTATCCTGTTAACCAGCTTTATGATTATGGACGTTCTTCTCTTTGGTGATCTTAAGATAAGTCAAAATTAAAGAGAAGGGAACTTCACCCATTTCTCATCACTGGCACTGCTTTTTACCGCAGTTTCGATGAAGGCAAGGCCGGCGACCCCATCAGTTGCGTCAGGGAAATCATATCCTCCTTCGGGCGTATCATTTCCCTCAATCTTGTCCGCGATTGCTTCGGCAGCGGCAAGGTAAACGTTGGCGAAAGCTTCAATAAAACCTTCAGGATGAGCGAACGGTGTTCTACTATTTTTGGAGGCCGCCTCACCCAGATAGTCATTGCCCCTTCTGTAAGTTTTCCTTGGCGCATTTGCATATTTAACGATCAGTTCATTAGGATCCTCCTGGTGCCATTCTAAAGAAGCCTTGGTTCCATAGACGCGAATATTCAAAGCGTTTTCGTCTCCGTTTGAAATCTGTGATGCGTATATGATTCCTTTCGCCCCTCCCTCGAATCGGATCAGATTGTTTCCGTCATCGTCCAGTTCCCGCCCCGGAATGAATGCTGTCAGCTCAGAGCATATTTCCTCAACTTCAAGCCCTGTAATGTAACGGACAAGATTATGCGCATGCGTGCCGATGTCACCCATGCAGTTTGATGATCCGGCAATGGCTGGATCCGATCTCCAGTTAGATATTTGTCCCTGACCTTCTCCTTCAACGTCTCCGACCGCATATCCCTGAGGATATTCGGCGACAATTTTTAGGATCCTTCCCAGTTCACCATCATTTACCATGCGGCGTGATTCTTTGACCATTGGATATCCAGTGTAATTGTGAGTCAGGCAGAATACCTGTCCAGTCTCATTGACAATGTCTCGCAAGGCACGTGCCTCTTCTAGTGTCCTCGTCATTGGCTTATCGCAGATGACATTGAATCCTGCCTCAAGAAATGTTTTTGCTACATCAAAATGGAGATGGTTTTGAACAACGATTGAAACGAAATCAATCTTATCTTCTCTGGCAGATTCTTTTTCTGCCATTTCCTGATAGCTTCCATATACTCGGTCCGGGTCCAAAAAGAAATCCTCTCCTGAAAGTTTGGACTTTTCTGCTGAGGAAGAGAATGCTCCTGCGACCAGTTCGATTTTCCCATCAAGATTGGCGGCCATCCTGTGAACGGCTCCAATAAATGCGCCTCGGCCTCCTCCGACCATTCCCATGCGTAATTTACGGTTCATATTTTTTCTTTCTACTAAATGATAATAATAAGGTTTATTAAATTGTGTAATTTATCATTAACATGAGACGGGTGCTCCAGTCTCTGCTGATTGATAAGCGGCATCAATGATTTGCATTAAAATAAGTGCTTGTTCCGGAGTGTTCAGTGGTTCCTCTTTTCCTTCAATCGTAAGAATAAAATTGGACGCTGACCTGATTCTACCCATGTCTTCGCACTCTTCAACTTCTATGCTAGAATCGACTCTCTCGGCGCCGTTCTGAGAATATATCTCACATGAGTCTATGGCTGTTTCATCGAGCCCGTCCTCGCCGAAGAGGCGTTCAACTTTGCCTCCAGACTTCGTTCCTTGGAAGACAACGGAAACTTCTTCCCTTTTTATCATTTCTGCCCAGCTGATCTGAAAGCTACATACTTGTCCGGTCTCAAATCTCACGAAACCGTGTGAGGCAGCCTCAACGTCTGTAGTTCCTTCATCATTGTCTGGGAGCCCCCACGGTCCTTTGAAGTTTTTGTCGGTAATAAAGTCATTAAAGGTCTGAGCCATGACATGAGAAGGTTTTGGGTAGCCCATGAAATACATTGCCAGATCAAGCATATGAAGTAGATCGATGAGTGGCCCTCCTCCGGACATTGCCTTTGTGGTGAACCATCCTCCGAATCCTGGGATCCCTGTTCTTCTGCACCATTTGGCCTGAGCTGAATTAATGGTTCCGATTTCGCCTGCATTAATTTTTTCCATGATCGCGTAGGATTCGGGCCTTGCGCGGTTATTAAAATTGAACATCAGTTTCTTGCCTGCTTCATTTGCAGCGCTGATCATCTCCGTTACTTCAGGTGCGTTAAGCGCGGGAGGCTTTTCACAAAAAACGTGTTTTCCTGCTTTTAATGACTGAATAGCTAGGGGTGCATGAAATTTGTTTGGAACGATGATGCTGACTGCGTCGAGTCCCTCAAGTGCCAACATTTCTGTCACATCACTAAACACATTAGGAATTTCGTTTTCCTCTGCCGTTTGTTTTGCGGCTTCTTCGTTGAGGTCAGCGATGGCTATTATTTCAGCTCCGGCCTGCTTGAATCCCTGAATATGATAGCTGACCATTCCGCCAGCTCCTATGATACCTACTTTAGTTGCCATATTGAATTGATTATTTGTGTTTGAGTTTGGGATTTTATACGGCCTCACGCCGGATGGAAGAGATTTTTTTCTTATAGTGAGATTCCGAATTGGCGAGCCAATGAATGAATGAAAATGTGGTGTTTTTTGGGTGCTTGATTTAGCCAGTTTTTAAGATATTCCGGAAAAGGGATGTCTTCTTTCGCTTTCCCTTTGTTTATATATAGGATGGAAGGCCAATGCTCTGGGTTCGTTTCAAATGCGATTAGAAGGGCTCCTGCAATTTTGCCGTTCATGGGACGATTAACTGCATCTTTTTCAAAATCTTTTGAATGCATTGAGTAATAATCTGCCAGAGAAAGTCCTTTAGGGAGTGCATGTTTAGTTTCAAGATCCTTTACGTAATCTCGAATTAAGGCGGAATAAGATTTCCAGTTTGGATAAGGGGGGGTTGTTTTCCATGTCTTTTCCATTGATCGGAGGGCGAACATTGAAGCCATCTCGCATAGTGATTCTTCGAACCATAGATTTCTTCTACTTCCATTACGGAAACGACAAAGAATGTGGCAGAACTCATGAGCTATTTGATAAGAATACTGGCACCAGAAACGGTCCCCGGTATTGATTTTAACAATGATTTCTCCTCGTAGATTTCTTTGAAATAGTGTTATGGGGCCACTCTTGTCACGGCTGACTCTGATAGGTTCATTTTCTTTGAGTGGGGCGAAGTGTTCATGAATTGAGTCGCAGGCAGAATATAGTACAGCTTCAATGTCATTAGGTGAACCGTTTCCCCAACCTTCCTTGTCCAAGCGGATCTGGTAGGATCTTCCGTTTTCGTTACAATGAGCTGGTTCTGAAATTATCAGGAATGGAGCTAAAAGTATGAGATGTCGTATCTTCATGGTCCGTTTGATTGAGTCTTTTGTGATTTATTGTTGTAATCTTTTCCTTTATCACTCCGGGAACAGGATCTGATCCAGTCGTCAAGCCTGATGCTCAGTTCCTTGACGGTGTTCTTATTTTTGGGAGCTATATTATTTTTTTCATGGGGATCTTTTAGTAGATCGTATAATTCGTAATGGTCTTTGCCCTTGTCGCTTTTCTTTTCTTTTTTGGATATGAGTTTGTATCGGTGTGTGACAAAAGATGACATTGAGCCACTTTGAAATCCTAGAGCGTTTTGGCGTATTTTTGTTTTCCCTTCGATTGCTGAACTAAGGTCAATCCCATCGGTCGGTCTATTGTCAGGCATTTTAACGTTAAGAGTAGCCAGTATTGTGGGTAGATAATCTACCGTGCTTGCAGGAAAGTCAGTCGATGTTTTTGGTTTTACCTTTGAAGGCCATTCTAAGAGGCCCGGCACCCGGACACCTCCCTCATATAGGCTCCGTTTTCTTCCTCTGAATCCTCCTGTTTTTCCTGGTGAAGATTCGTTCCCCTCAGGTCCATTGTCTGAACAGAACCATAGCATTGTATTTTCGGCGGATCCTGATTCTTTGAGGGCTTTGCGTAATCTTCCTATCTGTTCATCCATTGCGGTGATGCAACCGTAATAATGCTGTTTGTATTTAGATTCTCCTTTATAGAGTGCAGTGTATTGAGGTCCGGCGACGACTGGTAGGTGTGGCGTGTGAAACCATATCACTGAGAAGAATGGTTTGTCTGACTTTACGGAGGATTGTATGAAAGGAATCGCCCGGTCCATGATGACTCTGGAATTACCACCCCTCAGGTTCCCAGTGACTTCCTTACCTTTCTGGTCCCAGTAACGGGTTCCGTAATGCTGCAATTTTTCAGTTCTATTTTCGGGATCCCACCAGAGCCTTCGGCTCCCACCATTAGTGAAATCTTTTGGGACCCACATAGGATCCCAGGTTGGAACTTTCGATTCTGTCGAGAAGCAAACTTCGAATCCATTTTCTTGTGGAGGAGAAAAGTGTTTTATCCCCTTAGGGCCGCCCCTGTTCGCATCGGGGAGTTTTTTAGTTAATGTTCCCAGATGCCATTTCCCAAAGTGGCCGGTCCTGTATCCTCTTTTAAGAAGCAGCTCAGCTAATGTTAATTCTTCAGGTTTCATGTGACCTGTATTAGCAAAATAGATTCCATACCTAAAAGGGTGCCGTCCTGTAATGACGCTGCCCCTAGTAGGAGAGCAGACGGGTGCCGCAGCATAGAAGCGATTAAATTTCATTCCTGAATCTGCCATTTCGTCTAGGTTCGGAGTCTTGATGGTTTGATTGCCGTTGAATCCGACGTCTCCCCAGCCAAGGTCATCACACATTATTAATATAATGTTTGGGGTCTGAATCTTTTCTGCAGAAGCAGTCACTGAACTGCAAACCATGAGACAGATGAATAGGATTCTCATAAAGATTGGATTGTTTTTAAGGGCCGCCATAGCGTCGTTTTTTGTTGGTGAGCCCGATTCCAGGATTGAAGGTGTTGGTGGGATCTAAATCTTCATAAAATTTCCTTAAGGTGTCATCAGCCTTGTACATGTGACCGACGTTATGTTCGGCTGGGTACTTGGCACTTTTAGCGTCGAGGAGTTTCAGTAATTTTTCTTTAACCTCTTTAAGGTTAGTGCCTTTTTTGAATATGTAATCATGGTGGAAAACGTGACACATGAAATGTCCATAATATAGTGACAGATCAAGATCGCTCTTGATCTCGGGAGGTAGATTTTCGACCCAGTCGGAATCATTTCCAAGTAATGCAATGTCTAGTGCGAGTACCTCTTCTGTTTTTCGTTGATGCAGGTTTTGGTATCGTATTGCAGCACCTGCTGCAGCAAAACGGTGCAATAAAGCGGCTTCTTGTTCATGTTCCTCACATTCGAAAAAGCTTACGTCCTCGGACTGACTCCATTCTTCTTTGAGGTATTTACGAGCTTCTTCGATCCCGGAATCGCTCATGCATAGGATCAGATAGTGTTCGTATTGGTCCCTGTAATCGAGCAATCTTTTGGGTAAGTGCTGGGGCAAAATTCGGCTCAGATAGTAGAGGAACTGATCAGGCAGATATTTTGGCAAGAAAGGAATCTTATTAAAAAAATATTCTAGAGTAGATTTGATAGCGTAGAGCTTTGGAAGACGCTTCGTTCCAATGTGTTTGATGGACAGGAAAACATCCTTTCCATATTTGTTGGCTGTGTTGAAAATTCCTCTATTCATGTACTCGCACATTTCTGGGAGCTCTTTGAAATTATTGAGAATGTGTTTTCGCAAATTGCCAAAGTCAGTGGGATCGTTAGTTCCGAGATAGAACACCTGTTTCTTTTCAGGTAATGGATAAGTGTCAACCCGCACAGCGAACGCTACGACCTTTCCGGCGCTGCCGCTAACGTCATAAAGTCTGCTAGGATCGGCATTATAACGGTTTGGAAATTCGGCGTCAGTATTACGGATGCGGTTCTGATATTCATGGTCAGAAGCTGCTTTGTCCATTCCTTCAAGGTCATCGATAGGAATGTCTCCTCTTTCCAAACGATTGAATATTTCCTCGGGTGTTTGTCCAAGATTCTTAATTCCGAGGTGATTTACCAATTTTAACTTTCTGTCCTCGTCTACTTGCGCAAAGAGTGATAGTTCGGTGTAAGATGATCCGCGCTTGCACAAGGCGCCGCCTGCATTATTGGCGATCCCTCCCACGACCGTTGCTCCAATTGTTGTTGAACCGATTACGGAGTGAGGAGCGCGATTGATTTCTTTTAGTTCTTGCTCAAGTTCATGTAACGTTGATCCAGGAAGGGCGATGGCTTGCTTACCCCCGTCCAGTAAGATTATCTTTTTTATTCGAGTGATGTTAATGATTACAACTTCTCGATCGTAATCGAATCCGCTCGGGCTTGACCCTTCTGTTAGGCCAGTTTTCGTGGCCTGCATAATGATGGCGCAGTCAGCTTCAACGCATATTTGAAGAACTTGCCAGAGTTCGAGTAAAGAATTAGGAAAGACAACGGCAAGGGCACCGCCGAATCCGGAACGGAATCCGCTGCGGTAATACGAGGTCCGAGACTTTGCGGTCATCAGTCCCTTTTTACCGACAATGTTTTTAAGTTTACCTGTTAGTTCTTTTGCTGCCATTTTCTGTCTTAACCTAAAGTAAGCTCATGATCTCCGAAGAACCCTTTTCTGTGAAGAATGAGGGGTTGTTGGGTTCTGAGGGTGTCCTTACTGTCTTTCAAAAGGATAATAATCTTAGGTCAAGACGAACCAAAGTGGAAGCTTACTTTTAGTTTTAGCTTAGTCCCATGATCCAGAGTCCGAATACAATTACTGGTGGTATAGAGATGATGGAGATGAGGGTTGTTATAATAACAATCCGTACCGCCGTTTCAGTGTCTCCTCCGTACTGCTTGGTAAGAATTATTGGGAATACCGCTGCCGGCATTGCTGCCTGGATCACGAGTACTTTTTTTAGTTCAGGTGAAACCGGAGAGTACTTGGCATATAACAATATGAGTGATGGTAAGATGATCATCCGCAGTCCCACTGCAAGGATCGCTTCTGAGGTCTTGTTTTGCTTCGCTTTTTTTCCATCTGAGTCATGTAGAAGGTCATAGATCGTGGCTCCTATGAGAAGAAGGCTGAGAGGGATCGCGCAATCGCCAAGCATCTTTGAGGTGCCTTCAAGTTTTCCGTGAAGCCAGTTGCCAGCTCCGGATGAATTAGCAATTAAGCAGGCCAGAGTCGTTATTAGTGGCGTGTTAAGGAGTCTTTTCCAGCCCCCTTTTTGATTGCCACTGAGCATCATGACTCCCGCTGTCCACAGAGCAATTTCAATACCTATTGAATGCATCAGCAGAACGCCAATGGTGCCTACACTACTCTCAGGGAAGAGTGCATATATTATTGGGATTGGAATGAATCCGTAATTCTGTAATCCGGTCGTGACAGCGAACGCGCGTCGCTGATCGTTTGTTGATTTAAGGAATGCCGACAAGTAGAAACAGATTCCAATGCTCAAGATTAGAAAAAAGAAACCGGTCCCAGTTGCTGTTGCGATCGTTGATGCGTCCGTCAGCTTGGGGTTTCCGAGGATATGGTTGATGATGAAGGCGGGGAAGAGAAGATTGAGAGTGAGTTTGACCAGTGAATTATCAGATTCTTTGGATAAGAGCTTCAGGCGTCGGCAACCGTAGCCACTTGCCATGATAATAAAGACAGGGGCGCAGGCTGTGAAAATCGTAAAATAACTGAGCAAGATGCTTGGATTTTGTTAGTTTTTTTACTGTTCCTAAAACTTATTCGTCCTCAGGAACGTTCCATTCCAGAAATCCAGTAGACTCGAGCCGGTTACGTAGTTCGTCCACAATTCCAGGAGAGGGTGTCTTCAGTGGTAGCCTGTGAGGGCCACAATCAAAACCGGCAATGGCCATAGCGACTTTCAGGCCGGGCATCCCTGCAGTGCTTATGATTGAGCGAATTAACTCGGCTGACTTTGCTTGATAGGTTTGTGCAGATTCTTTGTTCCCTGACTCGAATTCAGAAATGATTTTATTGTATAGGGGTGCAAGGAAATTATAAGTTGATCCGACGGCGCCGTCAGCGCCCATGGCCAGTCCAGCAAGTAACATTTCATCTGCTCCATAGAGCATATTGTATTTTCCATCCTTATATTTTTTGCATTCCACAAAGGTTGATAATTCAGTCGCTGAGTATTTAATTCCTACTAAGCTTGGAAGATCCTTTTCGGCGGCTTTAAGAAGGTCAAGCATGTCGAACTGGACGCTGTTCATTCGAGGTATGTGATAGTAGTAAAAGGGGACTTTCGGAGCGTACGAAGTGATTGCTGCCAGATGATCAATGAGACCGTTGAGGCTAGAAGGTTTAAAATAAGAAGTGGGGACTGATGAGATGCAATCGGCTCCAATTTCTGCGGCATGAGTGGCGAGTGAACCGGCAGTTTGTAATGATTCGTGTCCAACATGAATAATGGTTTTAATGCCATGGGCTTTAGCCTCCTTAGTATACGAATCGGCAACGATGATTCGTTCCTGTTCCGTGAGTGAGGGGCCTTCGCCAGTCGTGCCGTTGATGAACAGTGCATTGATAGAGCATTTTGCATGATGCTCTACGATCCTTGGAACTGGATCGAGGTTAAGTTGTCCATCCTGATCAAATGGAGTGAAGGTCGCTGCTATTAGGCCCTTAAGAGGTTCGAAATCTTTATTATTTTCCATCATTAGAATGCCATTTAAGGCGCTTTGTCTATTATTGCTAGGAACTCTACAAAATATAGCATTTTCGTTGAATTAGATAACAATTATTGAAGTTCGACTATGGTCTGATTTAATTTTAAGTGATTCTATGAAGATTTTAATTATCCATTTCCTGCACGCGTTACTTTTTTCAACCTTATGTTCAGCCAATGATTGGCCAAGGTTTCGAGGTCCGACCGAGGACGGGCATGCAAAGGTAAAGTCTCTTCCACTGAAGTGGAGTGCGACTGAGAATGTGAGATGGAAGGTTCCAGTGCCAGGCAAGGGATGGTCCTCGCCTGTCTTGTCAGATGGAAGAATTTATCTAACTACTGCATATGCCCAAGGCGATAATCAAGACGCTGCGGCAGTGAAAAGAGAATTGAGAGTTCTTTGCTTTGATGCTGAAAATGGTAAAACTGTTTGGGATACTAAAGTCTTTGACCAGAAAGCATCTTCAAGGCCCATTCATCACAAAAATTCTCATGCTAGTCCGACTCCCATTATTGAGAATGGTAAAGTGTATGTGCACTTCGGGCACATGGGAACTGCATGTCTTGATCTTAAAGGTGAAATAGTCTGGGCCAATAAAGAGTTGGGCTATAATCCGGTTCATGGTAATGGCGGAACGCCGATCGTTGTTGGTGATCTTCTGATCTTTAGTGCTGATGCTGGGACGGATCCTTTCATCGTTGCGTTGTACAAGAAGAATGGGAAAGTGGCTTGGAAAAAACCTAGATCTGAGACCCCCCAATCAAGGAAGTTTTCATTCAGCACGCCCACATTTATTAATATGGGAGGACGGTCTCAAATCATTAGTCCTGCTAGTGGTGCCGTTTTTTCCTATGATCCAAAAACGGGAGAGGAACTGTGGAGTGTTAATTATGGGGGCTGGTCCGTGATCCCTAAACCTGGGGTTTATAAGAATATGATTTTTGTAGGGACTGGATACGAGAGAGCGCACTTACTTGGAATCAGGGTCGATGAGAAATCCAAAGGTAATGTTACTGATTCTCACGTTGAGTGGGAGATTGCCAAGCGTGCGCCGAATACACCTTCCTTCATGATAGTTGATGACCTCTTGTATTTCATTTCAGATGGTGGAATTGCAACTTGCGTTGATCCTATGACCGGGGAAGTGATATG
>JAAZZC010000280.1 GCA_014239335.1 Verrucomicrobiales bacterium | reverse complement strand
TGAGCACACCATACTTGGATGCGGGTATTTCCATTGACACTTGATCTAAAGTGAACGCACCTAACTTAATTGTAATGTCTTTTAATGATACCATATCTACCTAATTTTATTTTTTGAGCCCAGTAATCGAACCATAATGAGTACAATCAGAGCGGCACTAACCATTAGAAATGAAACAGCTACGGCGCCTTCTAAATTTCCAATAGATATTTCAAGAAATACAGTAGTTGCGAGGACCTCTGTCTTTCCTCTAGTCGCGCCCGCAAAGACTAAGATTGGACCAAATTCTCCTAAGGCTCGAGCCCAAGCCAATATGCCAGCAGTCATGATTCCGAAACTAGCTTGTGGTAATACAACTTTCCAAAAAGCCTTGCTCCTATTACAACCTAAAGTAAGGGCCACATTTTCTTGTCTAGAATCAAGGCTTTCAAAAGTGTTGCGCATTGTTCTAATCGCAAATGCGCATGAAACTGTAAATTGGGCAAGTATTATAGCGGGAACTTTGTAGGTTATTCCTGTGGGGAGATCAAAAATTGGGCTGTTTGGCAAGATAGACCTCAATGACTTAAGCGCGGCGGCGCTCAGCTCTTCAATTGATTTATCAAAGAGAATTACTTGATTAAATAAAATTAAAAGACTTAGCCCTATGACGAGAGGAGGAAGAACAATGGGTATATCAATAATCGAATCAAAGAACCTTTTGAGTGGGAATTTAAATCTTGTTAGTATGTAGCCGGTTGGAACCGCTACAATTATGGAAAGAACAGCCGTTATCCAGCAGGTCTGCATTGTTAACCATATCGAAGCTCTAATTGACTTGTCATTGAGTGCCTCTTTTATGCTCTCCAAAGAAGTATAACTGGCGTCAGCATATAGAAGTGCAATTATCAGCATGAAATACATGCCGCCCGCTGCCCACATAGCAGCGTAAAATGGAATGTCTGATGATACCTTTTTTCTATTCACCGAGTTAACTTTTGATTTCCCACTTAAAGCCGTACTTTAGAAAATCCAATTTAGATTCATTTTTAGTCAGCGTATCAAGTAGTCTCATCATCAGATTTTTATGATTAGAATTAGAACCAATTGCAAAGGGTTGGATTGCGACAGCCATTGGCTCATCAATGTTTACGATGAAAGCATCATTAAGGGTTGAAGGATTTACCAAAGCGTTACTCCTATAAACGATAACAGCATCTAAGGATCCAGCCCTTAATTGATTGACTAAAAAGTCACCCGTCGCAGAGTCTAGAAGCTTATTTCTATTCACATTAATCTTCAAATGTTTTAGAAGCTTGACAGTTAAAGCGCCTAGCGCAGATTTTTCGGGGTGAGCAGTTCCAACACGAATCTCAGGCTTAGTAAGGTCGCTCAATGATTCTATTGTTCCTCTCATTTCATTTTTAACAAGGATGACCATATCATTTGAACTCACATTAGTAGGTGAATCAAAAAGATCACTCACATCGTCCATAAATGAAATGTCACATGAAAAATATGCATCGGGCCGGGCCCCTGCCTTCATCTGTGAGACTAAGACGCCACAACCATTAGGGACGAGTTGGATGCTGACGCCTTCACGTGATTCAAATTCAGCTATCCTTTGCCTAATTGCAGGAGAAAGCATGGCTCCTGTATAGAGTAAAATCTCCGGATTCCCTGCCCACTGATCACCTTCAGTTATCGTATAACCCTCTTCAGCGAACACCTTTTGCCCTCGGTCCTTAGAACTAACGAACCTAGCAAATTTAAGTGAGGCTGAAGGATTTTTTGTTGAGTTTAATATTCCAATAGTAACTGATTTCTTTTTGGCTTCGAATTCTGGTAATGCTACAAAATCTAACTCTTTATATTGGTTAGCTATCGCATCCCAAGCAAAACCAACATCAGCGGAGCTTAACTTTATGTCGTTAGCGACCTCGTTGACGGTAGGCTTCATGACGATAGCTTTTGATGATAAGCGTTCCCAATGACCTGATGAGGAGAGGACTTTTTTAGTGAACTTTCCGATAGATGCAGCCTCTGGATTGGCTAATACGAGCCTGATGTCATCATTCTCGATGAGTTCATTGAGGGTGTTAATATTTAAGGGATTCCCCTTTCCGACGATAAGTCCTGCGGTAAGTTTACAGACTGGAACTGACTCACTGGAAAGGCCTTTCTGCTTAGCAATTTCAAGGTAGCTAGTATCAGCAGCAAGATACAAATCACCAATATTGGAAGCTTCAATGTTACCCAGTAAGGTTCCAGAACCTGCGAACTGGAGTCTGATTTTTACATCGTATGATTTTTCGTACTGACTTGCAATGCGCTCCATGGGAACTCTCATGCCCGCGGCGCAATATACAATTAATTCCGAAACTTCATTGTCCTTACCGTGTTCGATGAAAAAAAATAAAGGGATGAATAATGTTAACAATAAAGAAACAAATATAACTTTTGATCTGTTCATGATTAATATATTTATTTGCAAGCCAAGCAATCTTGCCGTTTAGGAAGTAGTTTAATTTTTTTAATGTCCATTGTTGAGGTATCAATCCTTATAAGCTTACCAAGTGATGATTTTTCAAAATCGCACAACAATTTAATTCCTTCAATGGCTCCGATCTGAGCAACTAAAGCTGAAACGGCACCGATGACGGGGAACTTTCTTTCCCATTGAGTTGGCTTATCAGGATAAATACACTTTAGACAAGGTGTTTTCCTAGGCAATATTGGCATGATCTGACCTTCCATTGAATACATTGCGCAGTCTATTAGCTTCTTGTCTCCTCTGATTGCCGCTTCATTTAACAAAAATCGCTCTTCGAAAAGAGGAGCACAACTAAAAATGATATCTGCATGGCCTGCGATTTTATCTATATTTTCTGCATTAACATTTTCATCAAATATTTGTACATCAATATTTGAATTAAACCTGTTAAGTGTTTGCTCAGCGCATTGAACTCTTGGTTTGCCTACATGGTCTCTAGACATCAATATTTGACGATTAAGATCATCCTCACGGAGATTACCAGCATGAGCTAGAATCAACTTGCCAATACCAGCCGCAGCAAGACTCAATGCTAATGGTCCACCTAAACCGCCAACCCTAGTCACCAATGCTGTACTGTTCTTAAGAATCAATTGCTCAGATTCTCCAAAACCAGGAACATCGAGTTGCCATGAGTAAGTAAGCTTCTCGCTTTCAGTTAACATCGTTTACAGCTAGCCCCCAGCGATTGGAGGTAAAAGTGAAATTACGCAGTCATCCTTAATTAAGGTGTTTTGGAAATCAATTACCTGTTCATCATCAATAGCTATTAGCAAAGATCGCCTAGGTGAACCATCAGAATCAAAGATGAAGTCACTGACCGCGTCCGTGGCTCTTTCGGACAATGCCTGTAGAAGTTGTATCAGCGTCAACGGCTCATGAAAACTCAACTCTTCAATCTCTTTACCGACCTCAGTGGCGATTTGCCCCTTATAGTTAATGATTACTGTCATTCGCTTATTAATTTTAGAATGGATCCATTGTCCATTTGGAGGTGCTTGTTTCCAGTGTCAAATGCGTCCCTGTCATGAGTAGCCATCATCACAGTTGCTCCACTATCAGCATAACTTGTAAGGTGATCTAATACTCTTTTACCATTATCCTGGTCAAGATTACCTGTCGGCTCGTCGGCAAATATGATTGCTGGCTCAACCAGTAAAGCTCTAGCGAGAGCAGTCCTTTGTTTCTCTCCAGAACTGAGTTGGTCAGGATAATGACTTGCTCGATCTGAAAGCCCTAATGATTCGATAAGTTCAGCGCATCGAGTTTCCCAATCTTTGGAAATATTAACAATTCCCGGGCACAGTATATTTTCCCTAACTGTTAAATACGGAACAAGATTGAAGTCCTGAAAAACAAATCCAATGTTTGTAGATCTAAATTGAGCCCTGTCTTTTGCGCTGAGATTGTAAGGAGAAACTCCGTTATATTCTAAAATTCCATCGTCAGGTTCTTGTAACGCTCCAAGGACCATCAGTAACGTTGATTTGCCGCAGCCGCTTGGTCCAGAAATAGTGACAAAATCACCATGTGATAACTCCAAATTAATCTGATTTAGGACTCTAATGGTGCCTGATCCAGAAGGGTAGGTTTTAGTTATTCCATCAGCCCTGAGTGTTATTTCTGATGTCGTGTTATTCATTTCTTAAAATCACTGCTGGGTCCTTTAAGGCCCCCTTAACCGCAGGTATCCATGCAGCGCAACAAGCAAGCAAAGTTGGAACAAACGTTAATGCAAGTAAGTTGGTTAGTTCCATGAAAATGGAGGAAAAAACTTTCTTATCCCAAAAAATAGGAACTAAAACAAATGATATAGCAAACGCACACGCCGTACCTGCAACTCCCATTAGCATTGCTCTAGAGATGATAATAAAAATTAAATTAGATCCACCAAATCCAATTGCTCCTAAAATCCCAATTTCAACAGACCTATTAGCGACATTTGAAAAAGTTAAATATGAAATCCAGCCAATGCTTAAGGCTGCAATTATGAGGACAAATAATGTCGCCGTTATAGATTGATTAACAATTAACTGCTTCTGACTGAGAGCAAAGTTCTGTATTTGTTTTTCGCCAGTCCTCTTGACCTTGTTCCGTGCCTCTGCCCTTGCTAAGGCTTTACTTTCTTTCTCTATAATTTTTGTGTTCGGTAGTATTTGACCAATTTCTTTCTTTATGTCACCAAGACGATCTATTGATTCGCAATTGCATTCCAATGCAAGAATACCATTAATTAGGGACGGCTTTTTTAGGAGATCCTGAACAGTAGACAATGCCATCCAAGCTGTAATATCATCAACGGTACCCCTACTAGGGTGTGCTGCTGCAACCTTAAACTCTTTACCCATGAATTTAATAATGCGACCCACTTCGAGTCCATATTTATTATGCAATTCATATCCTAAAACGATTTCTCCAATTTTAACTGGATCGATTAACGCTTTTTTCCTATTTTCACCTCTAAACGCAATTGGAACCTCACCCCTAACCCCAATGAGTAAAACGGATTGATCCCTTTCTTCCCACTTAACCATCTGAGCCAATCTAGGTAAGAGATGATTGACTGTAACGATTTTAGAATTAGCTAATGTTTCAACGTATTCTTCTGGCATCGTTTGCTCCCCATAACCCTGCTCATAAATTACAGCAAGGTCCTGATTTTCTGGATAGATATGAATATTAAAACCTAGTCCCTTCATCGATTTTCTTATCCCATTTTCAAGGTCAGTTATTTCTTTTTTAAGATCGCCACTCATGACCAGCATCTTATTCGTAAATGAAGACTGCGAATGGCTGAGTATTGAAAGAGAAATAATGTATGATAGGACGGAAACAGAGACAGCTATCACACCCATTATGAAGGTGCCTTTACTGTATCGGATTTCTCTTATTATTATTCTGAAAAGGTTCATTCAGAAATCGCAATTAATTAATTAAGATGAAGGACCACTAAAACAATAAATATGACCCAATGTTGTACTGGCCATTAGGTTGCCACCTGAGAAGGCCAAACCATAAGTTTTACCTTTGACTTTAGCTGACCAGAGTTTTTTGCCTGATACGGCATCGTAACCAAGCACTGTGTCCTTAGCCCCAAGAAAAAGGATATTACCAGCGAGTATGAGGTCGTATGGCGCAGGCCCTTCGACTTCCCATTTATAACTCTTTAATAATTCATTTTTATGTTTAACATTGAGAGCTTTAAGCATGGATAATGACTTTTCGATAGTGCTAATCTGAGAACGTAGTTGAGTGATAGTTTCATCATCCTTTGATGCTATGGCCTTTTTCAAAGCCGCTTTAACTTTGCCGACATTATCAGTGTTTATTTTAATATTTTTGTTGTTGGTAGAGATAGAACTCGTTGCTTGCCCATACTCGATTCTATTGAGTGATTTGAGTTTTCCTTGTTGATGTATGTAGGCAATTTCCTTAGAGATAAGCAATCGGTCAGCACCTGCAAACTGCAGAATCGCGGAGCCTCCGGAAGGATCAGCGATTTGAATCATGTTACCAGAAGATTTTTGACTGCTTGGTATTGCTACAAGTTTATCATCCTCAGTGAGGAGGCAAAATGTTCCTCCGGCATTTGCTACACTTTTAATAGCTTTTCCAGCCTCCAAATCAAACAATAATGGGACACTCCTTCCCTGTGGTGCATATAGAGTTTTACTACTAGAAAGCAATGACCCCTGCAAGGTCATGTTTGAGTGCTTTGTAGTGTAATTAGATTCACCAGTAAATTTGTTTACTGAGCACATAAATGATGGTTCCCAGGGAACTAATGAAGCAGCAAAATAGGCTAGTCCGTTTTGAATGAGGACCCCAGTCCTTACGGGCCATGGTGAGATCAGTTTACCATTACTGGATATTAACCTCTTGTCTTCTGCCGGGCCTTTCTTCCATTTAATATCTCCATTATCAGAATCAACTGCATATGCGTAACCATCATCCGAACCGAAGTAGCATAGATCGCCATCAATTGTAGGCGGCATCCTTACAGCCCCAGTAACGAAACTGGCCCATTTTTCATTGCCTGTATTAAGGTCTAGGCAATGAATTCCATGATCAACCGATGACCCATAAAAAACTGATTCGCCTTTGACAGTAACAAAGAATACAGGATCAAAGTTCCGCATTGATTGGAGGTCCTTATTGCCAGAATAAGCGTCCCATTTAGCTGGCCCTGACCATGCCATCATGGGTGAATGAGGTGACATTCTTACCCAGCTTTGCTTTAATGGCATCTTTGGGATTTCATTGGTGATGCCTGAGCGTCTATTGTCATGACGATAAGTTGACCAATCATCAGCGAGGAGTGAGCTCTGAGAGGATAGAACCAAAATTATACTGAAAAATGAAAATCGAATCATGGGGTCCCTTCTTTAGCAGTATTTAATAAATGTTTCCTAGGAATGAATCCAAGAGAGGTCTCCATCCATCCACCGCAGGAGCATCCACCACCACCTTCCGGAATGAGAATCATACCTGATGCTGGGATCGTATTAAGCCAGCAGCTCGGACGGAGCCGAGGCCAGCTAGTAGTTGATTCAGTCTCTTTAGACCACATTGATATTTGACGGGCCTTACCTCTATAAAGCAGAGCATCTCCCGCTCCTACATATGTATGACAACCTTCTCTCTTTCCCATCTTGGTAGTTAAAATTTCTCCAGTGCTAAGATCGTATCCATTAGGTTGTAAATAGATTTTGTCATTAGTCACTACTGGATGCTGCATATGACCACTGTGATGATCATCTGCCCAATTGCTTGATTTAGACCAAATGGGCTCTCCGTTATTAGCTTTGAACGTATAAATGTGAAACTTTGAGTTTGATGCAGTCAGAATTAAGCGGTCCTTGGTCGCTTGAAGGTAAAATGTAATTAGACCGTCCTCAGTATCAATAGGCTTTTCCCAGATGACCTTACCATTATCAGTGTCAATACAAACTAAGAATTGGTCGAGCCATAGTGACTTGTCTGATACTCTCCTGTTCTCTTGTTTCTTGATCTTTGGATTTCTTGTTTCAATAAAATACAAATGCCGATCAGCGCATGAGATAGTTGGATTCAAAATAACACCATTTTCATAACGCCAAGACGGTTTTGCATTTGAACCTTTCACAGAATATCCGAAAATAAAATCGCTACATACTTGTTGAGTGCCAACGTCACCACCCTTTCCGTCATACCACATTTTTCCTGACCAGAAACTCTTATACGAAGTCTCTGCTCTTGTTGCGCTACCAATTAAGTTATCACCTATCCTTCCGATGTAACCCCATTCATAGTCATTGGTTGATAATTCATTTTTTATGACTTTAACCGTTTGGACTCTTTGACCTGATTCTGAGTCAAAGATCCAAGCAAGGTCATTGACTGCCACATAAAGCCGATCGTCATCGGCGCACCAATTACCACAGTCACGTGGGATATTAACTCTTCTTAAATCGGGAGCTTCAATACTCCAGAGAACTGAGCCGTTGTGGGCATCCAAGGCGACTAGCCTGTTCATTCCCTGATGAAACAATCTTCCGCCAGCTGACAGTGGCGCCGGCATCCGAGGGTTACGATCAATTCCAAAATCTGCCCCTGGTCGCCCTACCCATTGTATAGAGAATTCATGCGTTCCTGTAGCCCCGGCCAATGTTTCCTTTGTCGATGTGGTGTTACCTGCGTCTCCGTACTGATGCGTCCAGTCACCTGAACCTGGGAGCTTGGGCCGAGCATAGAGCCTATTACCCTCAGAAAGAAAAATGGCTCTACCTCTACCAGGCACAAGGACGCGACGGATTTCATCATCCTCTTTTCGATCCACAGATACCACTAAGTTTATCATGCAGCTCGTGAGAGGAATCTTGCCCGTTAGGTGATCACTTTTAAGTACATTCACGCGAGAACCTTGGACTCCTAATTTGTAGAGCTGACCCCTTAGTTCATTGATTACAGATTGATCGCTTTGAAGAGAAATTACAGAAAACCTACTTAACCTTGCCAACTCTACGAGCAGATCAGGGTCAGTTGACCCGAGCACTAAGCAATAACCATTTTTGCATCCTGATTCATTGATGATTTTTTGAGCTCTTTCCCTAAGTTTAGAGTTAACTTGAGCAGGTACACTAGGAACAGAAAAATTAAGATTTGTATTAAATTCGTACGTGGGCCCTGAACTGCCCCTGTCAGATTCAACTAATTTATAAAAGTATTCTGTATCAGGTTCAAGTTGCGAAAGATCTGCAAAATACTGATCATTATTTTTTTGAGCATTTATAATGTTGCCGAGCCTTCTCGTTTTACCAAAATGCACAGTCATGTCCTTGACGCTTGAAGAGGTCCATGTGATTCGAGCACCATCACCAGATATAAATCTTAATGAAGGCTGAACAGAAAACTTTATAGGCGATAAACCTAGTTTGTTGGACTGGGCAAGTATCGACGAAGGGCCAACTGCAATATTATGTATTTGTGCAGCAAAAATAGAACCGTTCATTGGATAGCTCTCGTCATCATCTTTGTAAATACCTACAGTATAAAATGCAGACTTTGGATAAACTATGGGACCTGAAGCATTAGTCTGAGCTGATAACTTTCCATTAACATAAATTTTTACTGCTGACCCATCATAAGTCCCGACGACGTGGTACCTCATCCCTCTTTCAAATTTGGTCTTAGAGGTAGCTTGAATCAAAGGGCCCCCAGTAGAGATCCAGAATAAAAAGGAATCCTCATTGTATCCTAATATCCAGCCCCTCTCATAAGATCCATTGTCCTGAGCGTATCCAATTATTGAACCCCATTGCTGGCCCTCAGTAATTGTCACTACGGCTTCGACTGTAATTTGATCCTTTGGTAGTGATGATGGAGTGGTTGAATCATTGAATAGACCCGACATTCCCGAAAGTATAAGTTCGCCCGAAGAGCCAAAGGTCAGTAGGTTGTCTGCTTCGAATTTAACTCTATTAGTCCTATCAGAGAGAGTATTTTTAATCCAATTACCTTCTGAAAAATTCCATGAATGGAGAGCAGAATTGGATTTAAGATCGATTTGTGAATTTGATACAGATAAACAGACCAAT
>JAAZZC010000279.1 GCA_014239335.1 Verrucomicrobiales bacterium | reverse complement strand
AGGTGAATTGTCTGCATTCATCCTTGGTCCGCCTGTTACCAATTCGTAGTCTACCAGATAATCCTCGGCTTCGTACTTCATCTCTACTGCGATCTGTCCTGTTGGCGCAGAGCCCATGGCGATAGTTTCTCTCCGCGCCTCTTCAACCTCATCCATCAAGTGTGTGGCATTGTTTGCTACCCATTCTAAAACCGAGTAGTAGCCCAGATAACCTGCTCTTGCTCCCAGTTCAAGTTCTTGCCTTGGAGCTTCAAATAGGATGCCTACACTGTTAATCATTCCACCGTAATTTCGACCTATGCGAACCTGAGACCCTCCAGTTAGCCACTCCTCTTCATTACCACTCCTGTAATACCAACCTTTCATTCCTTCTTCTTCCAGTGCTGAATCAATCGCTGGAAATATCTCGTCGTCACACATTAAAGTGAGTTCAATTTTTGAGTCGTAATGGCTCGTACACTGGTAATTCAGGTTATATGGTCGCGCTCCACCGTTGTGTCCGTCTATGAACAAATGGGGACGCCACTGACCGATCATATTTTGAACGTAATCCTGGATGCTAGGGTGTTCTAGTTTTACGTAGTCTCTATTGAGGTCAATACCCCATGAGTTTCCTCTTTGGCCTCCCTGACTTGCCTCAAAACCGTCTGGATTAATCTGCGGTGCTACCAATACCGTGACTCTATCCAACATATCGTTTGCTTTAGTTCCAGGGGTCGCTAAGTCTCTCATTAGAATAAGGAGCCCTTCTCTAAATGTTCTTTCTCCGCCATGGACATTAGCGGCGAATAGAACAATCGGTTTTCCAAGGGCCATGGCTTCCCATGGATTACTCAAAAGTGGTTTACTGAATACTGCATAAGGCAACTTTCTTCCTTCTCGTGTCTCTCCGTATGTACCTAACCTCATCTGATCGCTGACTTCTCTAAGCGCTTCTAGATAATCCCACATTTCAAGATGCCTCGTATGTGCCGTAAATCCGTTCACCTCTGCCGCCGTTGTTGGATATCCATCAGGTACTGCCTCCCACTGCACTTGAGCTCGTGTATTGATAGGATTCGTGAGTAATGGAGCGGCAACTATCGCTAAAACGGCCAGGATATTCTTGGTCTGCATTTGAGTCTCCTTGAAAGACTATCTGTCGATTATTTATAACAAGGTAGGCAACTAATGTTGAAGGGGGGAGTCCAAATAAACAGATCTAAAAAGCGTCGTCAGTCACTGTTAACAGCATCGTTTCCGATAATACAGCACTAATCAATTGAGCAAACTGGTGGAAAGGGACTGATAGAGAAGCTAGAAGGCTTTCTTGCGTGAATTACTTTTCTTCCTTAAATCCACTTTCTTGTTTTTTCCTTGTACCGAATAAATTCTTCACCAAACAACCTCTCCATTGCAATCTCTTCTGGAATAATCTGAAATTTTGTAATGAAAGCAATGAACATAAAAACTATAAGAATACCCCCAACAAAATTAAATTGTATAGCCGCAGACAACAAAATCAATGACAGCCCTAAATACATTGGGTTTCTCGAATATTTAAAAACACCTGAGACAACTAATGAGGATGCTTTTTCAGGTTGTAGTGGATTAACGGTAGTTTTTTGTTTCTTAAAAGACAAAAATGCTACGATCAAAGTCATTATTCCGAGCGACAGAAATAACGCACTGATTATACCAATCGAAGTGTGATTATATGTTGGAAACAAAGGCCTGGAGAGATAAATGCCCAGCCCACAGATCAAAGTAACGATGGGTGGTGGGATTTTGTTATTCATTTTTTTCCTCATCTAGAGAGATAACTACAACTTAGCCGTTAGTTGCCAGCTAATAGCAATTAATAGCCATAGGAAAATCCCGATTCCCACCAGGATGATATATCGTTTCAATTATTTTCTCCTGATCTAATGAGCAAAATACTGTTTATATGTTGTGGAAGTT
>JAAZZC010000277.1 GCA_014239335.1 Verrucomicrobiales bacterium | reverse complement strand
TGGTAGGTATGAGCTTGAGATACACTTAGGCTCAGAAGAGTAAATATTAATGAGCTGGCGAACAGTCCCTTGAAGGATTCTTTTACAGAATGAAAATTAATTTATTATATGGAATTATGCATTTCAATGTTTTGACTGCAAGGTAGTGTGTATTATGTCTTGTTGGACAATGTATATTCGATAGTTCATATTAGTGCGACTCAATGAGGTTTATTCAATTTATTACTACATTTCTTTTTCTGGTAATGTTTTATCTTTGTATGACCTGTGAGGAGTCTTTTTCTGTCGAAACTAAATATAGAGAGCCTGAGGTTAAAGAGGCAAGATTCGACAAGGGCACAGTGAATCTTTTGAAGGTGGACCGGGATAAGTTGGCTTCTAGCGTTGCTGCTTATGTGGTCAACTCGATTATGGCGGACGCTGACGCTATTGCTTTGGACGCTGCGAGAAGGTTACTTGGATTTGCTTTGCATTTGAGCCCACGCAATAGAGACGCTGTCATTGCCAATTTTCAATTCAAGAAGGGCTTGCCGAGAAAAAAAATACAGCCAGAATATAGTCCCGTTACTTTGGCTGAAGTTTTACAGTCCAGGGCAACGTTTTTGATCAAAAACCGAGGTGAGTTAAATGTGGCTCTTGCCGGTTATATGCTCTCCGTCGCGGTGCAGGTTGATTCGACTAATGAGACTGCAATTTATGAGCTGGAAATGTATAGGAAGGACATTGGGAGTATCGATTGGTCTTCCTTGGTAGGTGAGGAGCCGAAGGTCAAGGAGCCTAAATAGATTTCGCGCCTTCAAATGTGATAAAGTGTCTTATTGGTGAGGTTTAGCTTGATCTGAGTCTTATAAATCCGTTTTCATGTATTGATGAAGACTTTACTGGTTTCTTTTCTTTTTCTTGTACACACACTAAGCGCTTTGGCCAAGGATTCAGAAATTTGGGTTTACTTTGGTACTTATACTCGAGGGAAAGATAGTGAAGGCATTTATGTGGCTAAGCTCAATCTTGAAACTGGGAGCATTTCAAAGCCAACCCTTGCGGCGGAAGGTGACAATCCTTCGTTCGTGACGATCCTTCCTGACGGGCGCAGGCTCGTTGCAGTTGAAGAGACAAATGACTATGGTGGCAAATCGAGCGGTTCACTGGCCTCGTACTTAATAGATAAGTCCAATGGTAAATTGCAACTAATTAGCCGTGTCCCCACTAAGGGAGGTGCCCCTTGTCACATTTCGGCTGACCCTTCAGGGAAGCATGTTTTCTTTGCCAATTATGTCGGAGGCAGTATCGGGTCCGCATCAGTATCTAATGACGGCGCCCTCGAGCTCACTTCTTTTGTGCAGCACACAGGCTCAAGTGTCCTGCCGCGGCAGAAGTCTCCGCATGCCCATTCTATTGATCTTGATCCTAGTGGAAAATTTATTGTGTGCGCTGATTTAGGCTTGGATAAACTGATGGCCTATAAATATGACTCGAGTAATGGGAAATTAACCGCCAATGATTTTCCGTTTGCCAAAGTTGAGCCTGGAAATGGCCCGAGGCATTTCGCTTTTTCCCATGACGGGAAATATGGCTATACAAATAATGAGGTTACATCATCAGTGACAGCCTTTTCGTTCGACTCTTCATCAGGAAAGATGGGTAAAATTCAAACCTTAAGTACGATTCCAAAGGAATGGGCAAAGCAACGAAATTCGACTGCTGAGTTGCTCATGCATCCTAGCGGTAAATTTCTTTACTGTTCCAATAGGGGGCATGATAGCATTGCTGTCTATGGCTTGGACCCAGCCACAGGTAAGATGAGTTTGGTCGAAGTTCAGGTCCTCGGAGTGAAGACGCCTCGCGGCTTTGGAATTGATCCGAGTGGCAGTTATCTTATTGCCGGAGGCCATAGCAGTAATGACGTTAGAGTCTTTAGGATCAATGCGGAGAGTGGGGAGCTGAGCGCTGCAGGTCCTCCTGTTTCAGTGCCCTGTCCAGTATGTGTTCAGTTCTTAGTCCCGTCTGAAGGTACCTACAAATCAATATTTGATGGAAAATCAATGAAAGGCTGGGAGGGGAGTGAGGATTGGTTTCGCGTGGAGGATGGAGCCATTGTCGCGGGCAGCCTGAAGAAAAGGGTGCCTAAGAATCAGTTCTTAGTGACTGAGAAATCTTATGGTGATTTTGATATGAAGTTTAAGGCTAAGTTAATAGGCCAAGGCAACAATGCGGGAGTTCAATTTTGGAGTGAGCGTATTCCCAATCATCATGAGATGAAGGGATTTCAATGTGACATTGGGACGATGGGAAAGGTTTCAATCTGGGGTGCCCTGTATGATGAGTCTAGGCGCGGAAAATTTTTAGCTGAAGTCCCTTTGCCGACTCAGCGTGTCACTAACACTGGTGGGTGGAACCAATTCCGAATTAGGGCTGAAGGAAATGTAATCACTATTTGGGTTAACGGAGCCCTGGCCACAAAGTATTATGAAAATGGTAAAGAGTCCGACATACCTAGGAACGGGAGGTTTGGATTGCAGATTCATTCTGGAGCACCCGCGGAGGCATGGTACAAAGACATTGAGGTTCTAGAGCTTTAATGTATTGATTTTTTTTTCACTTTGAGGAAAACATAAATTATAACCCCACACTCTTATGATTCAGATCATTGCATTTTTAATTTTCACCGGGCTCGTTGGTTTCTTTTCATGGCGAGCGACTCGCAAAGATAACCAGAACACTTCCACCGGTTACTTTCTTGCCGGTCGTAGTCTACCTTGGATCGTTGTAGGATGCTCATTGCTTTTGACGAACCTGTCCACGGAGCAACTTGTCGGATTGAATGGAGGAGCCTTTGCTAACGGAATGCAGGTCATGGCCTGGGAGGTCTGGTCTTCAATCGCCATTGTGCTGATGGCGCTGGTTTTCCTGCCGCGGTACCTCAAGGGCGGTGTGGCCACCGTGTCAGCCTTTCTTGAGAGGCGCTATTCCAAGCCTGTTGGTACTGCTGTATCTGTATTGCTGTTGCTATCCCTGCTGACAAACTTACTGCCTTTTGTATTGTATTCAGGAGCCTTATTCATGATTAAGGTGTTTAATATTGAGCAAATTTTGAATATTGAGCATGCTCAAGCGCTTTGGATCACTGTTATTGCCCTTGGTGTGGTTGGGAGCCTTTACGCTATCTTTGGCGGGCTCAAGGCAGTAGCGATTTCCGATACTTTTAATGGTATTGGACTGTTATTTGGAGGCCTTTTGATACCGGTTCTGGGTCTCATTTATTTGGGCAATGAATTTGGAGGAGGAGGAGGTTTTCGTGCTGGTATATCTTATCTCACAGATAATCATCCAGAGAGGCTCTCTCCTATTGGTAAGGAAGATGAGAACATTCCTTTTTCTACTCTCTTTACCGGGATGCTTCTCATTACAACTTATTACTGGTGCACGAATCAAGCAATTGTGCAGCGAACGTTCGCCTCAAAAAGTTTGGCGGAGGGGCAAAAAGGAGTCCTCTTTGCTGCAGGGATGAAGCTATTGGGCCCTCTTTACTTAGTTCTGCCAGGAATCATAGCATGGCATATGTTTGGAGACACTATTCAACCGGATGATTCTTACGGTGCACTGGTGGACAAAGTTTTACCTGCCCCTTTAGTTGGTTTTTTTGCTGCGGTGATTTTCGGTGCGATTCTAAGTTCATTTAATTCGAGTCTGAACAGTGCGGCTACTCTCTTCAGTATTGATATCTACAAGGGTTGGATCAAGAAGGGCGCCACGGATCAACAGATGGTTAAAGTCGGTAAGTTTTTCGGGATAGTGATAGCGATTGGTGCGATTGTGCTTGCGCCGATGATTGATGTTCTTAAGGAAGCCGGATTTGATGGTCTTTTTGATCTAATGAAAAACCTAGCTGCTCTTTATAATATTCCATTATTGGCTGTAGTTTTTATGGGAATATTTCATAAGAGGGTCACTTCTGAAGGGGCAATGTCTGCGATCATTGTGGGGTTCGTCTTTTGGGCTTACTTCGGTCTATTTAAAGAGAATAATTTATTTGGCTATGAGATGCACTGGCTACACTTAGCCGCCATAAACTTCGTATTGATATCCACCATAATGATTGTCATGGCTATTATTAATCCACGAGAGAAGGCTTACGAGCAGACTTATACTAATGACGTTGATATTACTCCATGGAAAGGGGCCAAGGCGTGCGGAATAATCATTCTGATCCTTATCGCTTTGATGTATTGGGGAATGTCCTTTTTTGGGGCCTAATTAATAGACACGTCATAATATTCTAGGGCCCATTCCCTCATGAAGCGAACGCTTGAGGGGATGATCTTGTATATTATGAGCTCAGGATTGTCTGGGCTTCCAAGATATTTTCTAAGGAGGGCATTGGAATCCCAAATCTCCTGAATTTCGCTTTCGTCTTTTAATATTTCGGCTGTGCCTGCGATTCTTACCTGGTCATGATCGGGTGACATGTAGCAAAGTTCGACGCTTGGGTTGGCTTCTATTTGGGCGGTCTTGTCGTAATTTTTGAGATTGGCCACATAGACTGTGAATTGATCTGTCTTGACTGGAGAGACTGGCCTTAATCTTGGCTTGTCATTCTCTATAGTTGCTAGTTGAGGGAACTTCGCCAGTTTCATGCATTCTTTCGCGATGTCTGGAAGTTTGTCTGAATCGATTGGTTTAGTTTCTGGCATTTTTATTTGTGATGAGTAATAACCTTATTACTCAATTCTTATAGGATAAGTCAATCAATGCGCCTCATTTGGATATTATTTGTTTTAGCAATAGCTTTTACCATTCCTTTCATAGTTTGGGGAGGAACCTTCGAGAAGACCTTCACGGTCGAAGGAGGGGTTACTTGGCTAGAGAGATGGGGGCCTTGGGCCTGGCTCGCTGGTATTATTTTATTGTTATTGGATTTAGTTCTTCCAATACCTGGCACCGCAGTGATGAGTGCCCTTGGTATGGTCTATGGCTCAATGATTGGGGGCTTGATAGGGACAGTAGGCTCAATTCTTTCCGGGTTACTTGCTTATGCTCTTTGCCGCGCCTTTGGCCTTAAAATTGCGGAAAGGATTGCGGGTGCGACAGCCCTTGAAAATAGCAGAGCCATATTTGCAAAGACCGGCGGTTGGATTGTGGTCCTATCAAGATGGTTGCCTATAATGCCTGAGGTCGTTTCTTGTATGGCCGGCCTATCAAGAATGCCATTAAGAATCTTCCTTTCGGCATTGGTTGTGGGGTGCTTGCCTCTAGCTTTTACTTTTTCTGTGATTGGTGATACTGGCCGCGAGCATCCGAAGCTAACTCTGGCGCTCAGTGTGCTCGCTCCTGCTGTGATATGGCTGGTCGTTAGGCCACTCCTATTGAGGAGTTCGAAAGAAACGTGAGAATATTGTCATCTTTAGACAATTGAAAAGGTTCAGTGCCGCTTGATATAATGAACCAAGACTCGTAATCTCAATTTAATATAGAACTTTAGCTGCTAGTAACACGCTAAGGAATTTAGTTAGAAATAATGAATTTCGTTAAAATTTTCTCTTTCGCATTAATTGCTTTTTGTTACATGCCCAATGGATCTTTTGCTGGTTCTATTGAGCAACTTAAAGAAAGGGAAAAGAAAGTTAAAAAGGTTGTTTCAGAGTCAATGTCTACGGTGGTAGCAGTCGTTGGTGATGATCAGCCTGCGACTGGGAGTGGGGTTATTGTGAGTGAGGATGGGTTAATAATGACGGCAGGTCATGTGACGGAAGCTGCTGGGAAGAAGCTTACTATTATTTTTCCTGATGGACGAAGTGTGAAGGGAGAGTCGCTCGGGGCGAACAGGTCCCGTGACGCTGGCCTAGCAAGAATTACGGAGGAAGGTAAGTGGCCATTTGCCAAGATAGGAGATTCAAAGAAAGCTGAATTAGGGGACTGGTTAATAGCGATGGGGCATCCGGGCGGTTATGATTTAAATCGTAGCCCGCCAATTCGATTGGGTCGTCTCATAAGTAGTGGAACTATGGGAATGCTGAGGACCGATTGCACTTTAGTTGGAGGCGATTCGGGAGGTCCTCTTTTTAACCTCGAAGGGGAGGTCATTGGTATTCACTCTTCGATTGGAGGGAGCTTAGCAGAGAATAGGCATGTCCCATCTGCTGTCTTTCAATCGGGTTGGGATAGAATGCTGGCAGGCGAAATATGGGGGAGTCTTCGAATGATGGCTGCCGGAGTTGATCCTCACAGGCCGATGCTTGGAGTCAGAATGAATGAGTCTGCAGGTAATATAGTTGTTGATAAGGTTTACGCCAATTCTCCTGCTCAGAAAGCAGGCATCATGGATGGGGACCAGATACTGAGGGTTGATGGGATTGAGGCGGATCAAATGTCCGACGTTGTTGAGAAGGTTGCATCTAGCAAGGTGGGGAATAAAATTGAGATTCAGGTCAGAAGAGGGGAAGAAGAAAAAACTTTTTCAGTGAGGCTAGTCAGTTGGGAGGATCTTGCCTCGGGCCTAGGAAAGGAACAGGAAAAAACACCCCCTTCTTCCGATGAGTCAAGCCGGCCAGAGCTCGGAATCATTCTTGATGCTGAAGCCGAAGCTGAAGGGGCTGTCGTTTTCGAAGTCATTGAGAATTCGCTCGCTGCTTCTTCAGGTTTTATGGCTGGCGATGTGGTGAAAGAGATTAATGGCGCTAAGATTAATGGCGCTGAGGAAATGGCATCGTCAATACGGTCAGCTGATCTAGGGAAGAGGATCCGTTTTGCTGTTCAACGAAAAGGGCAGGAGGAATTGTTGAACGTTGATGTTTTATTTGGAAAATAAAAAGTGATGATGAACAAAATTATTAAGGTAAAGATGCACGCTCCAGCTTGGTTGATTGTTTTTGCTGTGGCTATAATTGGAGCTGGTTCTTTTTCGAGTGCAGAAACGAAGGGTCTTTATGTGTCTGATGAACTGACCGAAGAAGAGGCTGGCAATGATGATAAAGGCCTCATTGAAAAATTTAATGATCAGCTAGGAAAATTAGGAAAATTATTAGAGAGGGCTCAAGACTTTTGGGTCGATGAACCAGATAATGGAGCTCAAGGAAAAGGGTTCGGCTTGGACCTTGACCTTAATGATCCGCGAATGGCTGATCTTATGCAGTTCTATCAGGCGCAATTAGACAAGCGTAGGCCCTCTAGAAATGAGAAAGATCATCGTAGTGTTTTTGCGGAATATAAGCCCGTGATAAAATCATACGTTCAGAGCACGGCAAGGATCATCAATAAGAATGACAAGCAGTTATCACTTGCCACTGTTGTTAGTCATGGAGGTTTGCTTGTGACTAAGGCTAGCGAATTACCTCCTAAAGGTATTCTTTGCGAGCTTTCTGATGGGAGGAGGGCAGAGGCTAAAATATTAAGCACTGATTCCAGATGGGATATTGCCCTAATTAAGGTCGAATTATTAGGTCTGAAACCCGTGGATCTAGAGGGAAGTAAACAGGTAGAGCTTGGTACTTTTCTCGCCGCTTCCGGCCTCGATGAATATCCAATAGCGGTTGGTGTTGCAAGTGTGACGCCTCGTAACCTGTCTGCTAATGAGCGGGGCTTTCTTGGGATAGGCATGGAGAATACGGAACAGGGAGTCAAGGTTAACCAAGTTCAGCGTGGATCAGGAGCTGCTGAAGCGGGGGTAGAAGTTGGAGACATTATCCTGAAGATTGATGGTCAGCCTATTAATTCTCCATCGGAGTTGGCAAAATCTGTTTCGGGACGTAAGCCCAAAGATCAGATAAAAATACTTTTGAAGCGAGGCGATGACGAAAAGGATCTGACTGCGATATTAGGTTCACGAGGTCAATCAGTTCCACAATTTAGAGGGCCTGACCCTAGTGCTCAGTTTGGCGGTCCTTTGAGTGAGAATAGGAAAGATTTCCCAAATGCATTGCAGCATGATCTTACTCTAAGGCCTAATGAATGCGGTGGGCCGTTAATTGACTTAGATGGAAAGTTAGTGGGTGTTAATATAGCGCGTGGTGGGCGGGTCAAAAGCTACGCAATACCTGTAGCTGATCTTAAAGATGTGATCTCAAAATTAAATGATCAGCGTAACGTTTCTACTGATTTGGGTAATTTGGAGAAGACGTTAGGTTCTCTTGACGAGCAAAGTGATTTAATAGAGGGCAGTCTCAAAGATGTTCGTAAGCGGAGGGAGCAGCTTCTCAGAGAATTAGAAGAATTTGAGGTGAAGCTTAGAGATCTAAAGGAGGAGCGCGAAGAAACACTTAGGGCTATAGAAAAGGCAAAGAGTTCAAGTCGCGAATGATTGAAGTGAGGTTTAATTGATTGAATTATCCTTTTATCAATCGCGGTATTAAACTAATTCTCTAAATCATAATAAATATTCTATGGAAGAAGATCAGAACAGACTCAGATGGGGAATCCTTGCGACTGGCAGTATTGCTGCCTCCTTCGTTGAGGGGGTAATGAATTCTAGACTTGGTAAGGTGGTTGCTGTCGGGAGCCGTAGCCAGGAATCAGCTGACCGTTTTGCTGAGCAATTTGGAGGGATACCCAATAGGCATCCCAGTTATCAGGCTCTTTTAGAAGATGATGAAGTTGACGCTGTTTATATTGCGACGCCTCACCCTATGCACAAGGAGTGGGCAACTAAGGCTGCTCAAGCTGGAAAGCATATACTATGTGAAAAGCCGATAGGGTTGAATGTTTCAGAAGCCGAAGAAATTATACAAGCAGCCAAAGACAATGATGTATTTTTGATGGAGGGCTATATGTATAGGTGTTCGGAGCAGACCAATGAAATTATTACATTAATTAAAGATGGGGCAATTGGTCAGGTAAAATCAATTGAAGCGTCATTCTCTTTTGATATAGGAGATAATCCTGATGGGAGGCATCTTAATAAGGCTTTGGCGGGTGGAGGGATCCTTGACGTTGGGGGCTATCCCATGTCTATGGCGGGATTGATCGCTGGCGTTGCAAATGGGGAGACTTTTTCTGAGCCGAGCGAAGTAAAGGCGGTTGGGTTTATTGGTAATACAGGAGTTGATGAATATACTAGTGCAGTAGTCAGTTTTGCGGGTGGTATCACTGCTCGCCTTAGTTGTGGAGTGGCCTTGGAGGAGCCGATTAATGTAAGTATTTCCGGTAGTGAGGGGAGACTCTTCATTCCAGTCCCTTGGAAGCCATCTCCTCAGGGCGGAGAGAATGAGCTGCAATTATACAAGAATGGGGTTGATGAACCTGAGTTAATTAAGGTAAAAACAGAAAAATATTTGTATGGAGCTGAAGCTGATGCAGTTGCTCAGGGAATTGAGGCTAAAAAAGCTATTTTCCCTGCAATGAGTTGCGATGACACTTTGGCTCTGATGCGTTCTCTGGATCGGTGGAGAGAGGAAATTGGTCTTCGTTACGACGGTGAGTGATTTTTTTATCTTAACTGAGGAGATTTGCCGCTCTTAATAGGCTATACTATGTTATAAGATAGCTTCAAAGAAGCTATTTCTCTAATGCAGGAACCTATCAGTCTTGATGATGTGGAGCTGGAGGCCAAAGAGGCTGCAGCTAAAGAAGAGTTTTTGCGTTTACAAAAGCAGGGAAAGCTAGTTTCTGCTCTAACAACAACAATCGTTCACGCCGTTATTGTATTGGTGTTATGGTGCATCATTGTTGCGCTAGGTCCAGATGAGATACCTCAGATAGTTGCTTTGACTGAGACTAAGGATGACACTTACCAGATTGAGAAGCAGGACTTTGCTCGTTCAGTTAAGAGGAAGCCACAGCCCCCTAAGAGTGCTTCCCGGGTGCAGACGATTACCTCGGTGGCGACTTCGCCCGTATCGGTACCTTCCATTGAAGATCCTGTCATTGATCCATTAGGGATTGGAACGGATTTTGGTAGAGGCTTTGGTCAGGGAAAAGGTAATGGTGAGGGTGGTGGTGGAACGTCGTCATTTTTTGGAGGCACGGCAAAGGGTAACCGGGTCGTTTTTGTTGTCGACTTTTCTCAGTCCATGATTAGGGACGGGGGTGGAGTCAGGCTCCAAATGCTTAAGAAGGAATTAATCAGCTCCATTAGCAAGTTGCCTAAGGGAATGAGTTTTCAGGTCATCTACTATTCGACATCTCCCTGGCTTGGAGGAGAATCTCTATACGAGTCCCCTACAAGATTTGCGGATAAGCCTGAGGATAGGATCCCCTGGTCTGAGGCGACCAAAGAAGGAATAGCCCGTGCTGTGAATCACATTAAAGCGGCAAAGCCTGAAGGAGCAACGATATGGAAGGAACCACTTGAGCTAGCATTTGCAATGCGCCCGGTCCCGGCAGTGGTATGGTTGCTTTCAGATGGTGAAGCTCAGGACGCAGAAGAGGTCGTAGAGAAGATAAAGAAAATTAACTCATCTCGAATACCAATAAACACTATTGGCCTTGAGGTGCCTGGAGCTGCATTCAGTTACCTTGTGGATATTGCCCGTCAGACCGGTGGGAAAGCCAGTATCGTTCATAAAGGTAAGCTTTACAGTGGTCCGGCGGCCTTACGTTTTGCCGATGATTTTGATCCGGCAGGCGGCTTTTAGTCATTTGTTATTTAGACTTTGGAGCTTTTTTATGAGTAATACCCTTATAATCTTTTATAATCTATTATGATGATTTATTTGACTAACATCTTGGTAATCTGGGCACTGTTTCTTTCGCAAGTCATTGGTGAGGAAAGACCTAACATCGTTTTTATAATGGCGGATGATTTGGGAATTGGCGACTTGTCATCTCACGGGGCCAAGGACATGAGGACTCCTAATATAGACAAATTGATGCAAAGTGGATGTCGTTTTGATAATGCCTATGCCAACTGCCCAGTTTGTTCTCCGACTCGCGCTGCTTTTTTGACTGGCCGGTATCCTGACATGGTTGGGGTGCCTGGGGTGATTCGAACTCATCGTGTAAATAACTGGGGCTATTTATCCGAGTCAGCAAAGACCATTCCTCAAGTAATGAAGGGCGCAGGTTACCATACGGCTCTCATAGGTAAGTGGCACTTGGGTCTTGTAGAACCAAACACGCCACTCGGACGCGGTTTTGATTTTTTCAAGGGCTACTTGGGAGACATGATGGATGATTATTATAAGCATCGCAGGCATGGAGTGAATTATATGTCTGAGGGAAGGAAAAGAATAGATCCTAAGGGGCATGCCACGGACCTATTTTCTGATTGGGCCGTAAATTACATTAAAGAAAGAAATGCCAAAGAAGACCCTTTCTTTCTTTTCTTGTCTTATAATGCGCCGCACACCCCAATCCAGCCTCCCAATGATTGGTACGAGAAGGTCAAGCAGCGCGAAGAGGGTATTGACAATGCAAGAGCGAAACTCGTCGCGTTGATTGAGCATATGGATTACGGCATCGGAAAAGTGCTCAAAGCCATACCAGAAAAGAGTAATACGATTATCGTTTTCACATCCGATAATGGAGGCCAAGCTAATGTTGGAGCTAGGAACGATCCTTGGAAGGGTGAAAAACAACAAATGTGGGAAGGTGGGTTACGCGTCCCTGCCTGCGTTGTTTGGCCCGAGCATATCAAGGCAGGCACCAGTTATGATGGAGTCTCTATGACGATGGATTGGTTGCCAACATTAGCAGAAGTGGCTGGCGCTGCAGTGCCTGAGGGGATCGAAGGGCAGAGCCTCCTCAGTGGGATTCAGGGGAAGAATGATGAAGCGATAGATTCTAGAACTTTGATATGGGTAAGAAGAGAGGGTGGAGGGATGTACCGTGGGCAGGATTACTATGCCGTGAGGCAGGGACCATGGAAACTCTTGCAGAATAAGTCAACCGAGCCTTTCCAATTATACAATCTTGCTGAAGATCCAGGAGAGACTAGCCCCATAGATAGTAATAATAAGGTGCGTCGGACCTTGGAGCAGATTTTACGTGAGCATGTACGCAATGCGGGTTTTGTTCCGTGGCAAGGGAGGGTTCCTGATCCTGAAAAGGTAGAGTAAAAGCTTATTTTCCTTATATGATAGGTTTTACTTGCACAAATTAAGGACTAAATCTAACTTATTTGCCGCTCGAGCCCGTCCCTTTTGGGCTCAGCCCTTTTTTATACAAGGTAAAATGAAAGAAGAACTGCACCCTGAATATCAGCTCACTACAATTTCCTGCACATGTGGAGCAGTTTATGAAACACGTTCGACTGTGGCTGATTTGAAGGTTGGTATTTGCATGTCATGTCATCCCTTCTTCACTGGTGAGCAAAGATTTGTGGATACTGCTGGTAGAGTTGAAAAATTCACCAAACGTTATGGTGGTACTCAGGCCCGGCGCCGCGGTGGCAATGTTGAAACGGCAGAAGAAACAGAGCCCGCAGCTGAGGCTTCAGCTTAGTTATTCTTGTCAGTTCTGTTGTTCTTAGGATTTTCAATCCTTAGTCTATCCACTTTTGATCGGATTTGTTCTGTCGACAAGTGGCCAGTACTTGATAATTTAAACTATCTTTATGGACTTTGAACCGCTCATAGATAAGAAGAAAGAGAAACTTGATGAGCTTGAGGCGATCATGTCTGCTGAGGACTTTTACTCCGACCCGAAGCAGGCGGCGGAAATTTCCAAAGAATACAATTACATAAAAAAACTCTTAGAGGATTGGGATCTTTTCGCCAATTCTCGTAGACAGCTCAAAGAGAACCGTGAATTAGTTGAAGGGGATGATGAGGAGATGGCGGCTCTTGCTCAGGAGGAGATGCCTGAATTGGAAACCACTTGTGAAAAACTTGAGTTACAAATTCAATATGCGTTGCTTCCACAGGACAAGACTGAGGAAAGAGACGCTATCGTAGAGATTCGAGCAGGGACAGGAGGCGATGAGGCTTCTCTGTTCGCTGGAGATCTTTACAGGATGTATCAACGGTTCAGTGAATTGAGTGGTTGGAAATTAGAGCCGCTTGAATCGAGTCCGTCAGAAGTGGGTGGGTTTAAAGAGATCACAGTAAAGGTTTCCGGAGATGAGGTCTTTCGACAGTTAAAGTATGAGAGTGGGGTTCATCGTGTCCAAAGAGTTCCTGAAACAGAAACACAAGGACGCATTCACACTTCTACTGCTACCGTAGCAGTCATGCCTGAAGCTGAAGACGTGGACATTGAGTTAAGGCCGGACGAATTGAATATCCAAGCGACCCGTTCTGGTGGTCCTGGTGGTCAGCACGTAAATACAACGGATTCATGTATTCAGGTGACGCACTTGCCAACTGGGATAATGGTCCGTTGTCAGGACGGGAGGAGTCAAACAAAGAATAAGGAGAAAGCGTTGACTATCCTTCGTTCAAAATTGCTTGAAGCTAAGCAGAGGGAAGAAGCGGAAAAGTATTCTGAGCAGCGTCGTAATCTTATAGGAAGTGGTGGTCGAGAAGAAAAAATCCGAACTTATAATTTCCCTCAGAACAGAGTTACTGATCATAGAATAGGATTGACACTGCATAATTTAGAAGGAGTTCTCGCGGGACAGGTCGAGGAGTTAGTGGAGGCGCTAAAATCGTCAGAGATGGCGGAAAGGTTGCAGGAAGCGGGCCTGAAGTAGAGTAGAATAAGAATGAAGTCCCTGCTCGAGACATTACAGAGCGGCTCTGGTTATCTCGAAGATCGGGGCATTGATGATGCTCGTCTCAATATGGAGCATATCATAGCGAAGGTATTGGGCTGTGAGCGGATTGAACTTTATCTCTCCTTTGATCGTCCAATGCAGGACAAAGAACTTGAAGAGTTACGTTCACTTTTAAAGAGGAGGGGCAAGAGAGAGCCTCTTCAGCACATTCTTGGTACTGTGGAGTTTATGGGCCAAGAATTTATTTGTGATTCTAGGGCCTTGATTCCAAGGCCGGAGACAGAAGAATTAGTAGGTATACTCTTGAATAGGTTTTCGCCTTCATCTGAGCCAAGCCGAATACTTGATGCGGGATGCGGTTCTGGAGTGATTGGTATTTCTCTTGCTCTAAAGTGGAAGGATTCCCATTTAACAATGATTGATTGTTCGGAGGATGCTCTATCTTTAAGTAAGGAAAATGCTATAAATTCCGAGCTGAGCGATTCAAGGATAAGTTATGTTTGTTGTGACCTTCTTAATGATGTGACGGGCCCCTTTGATATTATTGCTGCTAACCTTCCTTACGTGGATCCAAATGAAATTGACGGGCTAGAAACTGAACTAAGTTTTGAGCCGCGCAATGCGTTGGATGGAGGCGAGGGGGGGACTGAGCTTATCTCTCGGTTCATTTCCCAGATCCCTGATAAATTATCAGAGCAAGGCCTTCTGACTCTGGAGGTTGGAGAGGGGCAGACTGATTTTTTTGAAGGAGCTATTAGCAAAATAGGCTTCGGTCAGATCGAAACATTGAAAGATCTTTCAGGAATAGAGCGTTTTATACTGGCGATGAGGTGAGAGAAGCTTCAATTTTAAATTAATGGAAAAACTTTTAGTCAGTGGCGGTTCTCGTCTTTCGGGGTCCGTGAGGATTAGTGGATCGAAGAACAGTTCATTGCCTATACTAGCAGCGACCTTGCTTAGTGAAGAGCCATGCACTATCCACAATGTTCCTGATTTAAGTGATACTAATTATATGGTTCAGATACTCTC
>JAAZZC010000114.1 GCA_014239335.1 Verrucomicrobiales bacterium | reverse complement strand
TTTCTGCCCCTAAAGATGTCTCGCATGAAGAAGTGAGGCAAACTTTATACAAGAACCGCCTCGAGAAGCTTCCACTCGTTGATGCTGAAGGAAAGCTAGCTGGTATGATTACAACTAAGGACATTGAGATTCGCCAGCGTTACACAAATGCCTCAAAGGACCAAAATGGACAGCTCCGTGTTGGAGCAGCGATCGGCGTTGGAGGCGATTCGAGGGAAAGGGCAAGCGCAATGGTCGAGTCAGGAGCCGACGCGTTATTCATTGATGCGGCCACTGGTCATACGACGAGAGTACTGGAAGTAATTTCAGACCTAGTAAGCAGTCACCCTGAGACGCCTATAGTGGCTGGGAACGTGGTCACTGCGGAAGGGGCTCATGATTTAGTTAGTGCTGGAGTCAGTGCAGTTAAAGTTGGAGTCGGGCCTGGATCAATTTGCACGACTCGAGTCATATCTGGTGTTGGTATGCCGCAATTTACAGCAGTAAAAAATGTCGCAGAAGTGTGTAGACCTGAGGGAGTCACAGTCATCGCTGATGGTGGAATTCGGTATTCTGGCGACATCGTGAAAGCACTTGCTGCAGGAGCTGACCTTGTCATGCTGGGCTCATTATTAGCCGGGACCCGCGAATCTCCTGGATCAATGGTTAATTGGCAGGGCAGAACATTTAAAGAGTACAGGGGAATGGGATCTGTGAAGGCTATGAGGAAAGGTTCGAGTGACAGGTACGGGCAAAATGCTTCAGGTAAATTAGTGGCCGAAGGAGTCGAAGCTAGGGTCCCTTATCGCGGGAAGTTAGCAGATATGATCTTTCAGTTAGTCGGAGGATTGCGTTCGGGAATGGGCTATGTTGGTGCATCCAGTTTGCAGGAACTTAGAGAAAAGGCGGAGTTCACGAGAATTACTTCTGGAGGCTTGAAGGAAAGTCATCCGCATGACATTGTTGTTACCGAAGAGCCAATCAATTATCAATCGATGGACTAATTGGTCCGAGTCCTGCGAATTCATTTAGTTTTATCATGGAAATTCTTCCCCAGATTATCGTCATTGACTTTGGGTCTCAGTACACTCAGTTGATAGTGCGTCGGCTCAGAGAGTTGGGATATTATGCGAGATTGTATAATCCTGACCAACTAAAAGATCACCCCTCGCCTAAGGGTGTAATTCTCTCAGGCGGACCTAAGAGTGTATCGGACCCTGATGCTCCGGACGTTGATCTTGATTACTTGAAGCAGTTAGATGTTCCAGTTCTCGGTATTTGCTATGGGATGCAATTGCTCAATAAGAAGCACGGAGGCACTGTTGAGCCTGGGACCACTAGGGAATATGGGCCAGCGACTTTGAGTCCAGAAAATGAATCTAATTTATTTAAGGGCCTCAGCGAGTCTTCCCAGATATGGATGAGTCATTCCGACACATGTACCAAATTACCTGATGGGGCTGAAATTATTGGAAGAAACGAGGACGATGTGCCGGTAGCGATTCAATTGTCTAATAATTTCTATGGGATACAGTTTCACCCTGAAGTGACTCATAGCCATGAGGGACGCTCGGTACTCGAGAATTTTCTTGAGATGGTTGATGATGAGCCTGGATTTAAAATTGAAGCTTTCAGGGACCATTTAATAGAGCAGGTCAGAGACCAAGTGGCAGGGAGGGAAGTCGTTTGCGGAGTCTCAGGGGGAGTCGATTCGACAGTATTAGCAGTGTTGTTGCATGAGGCTGGGACTAAGCTTCGCGCCATTTATGTGGATAATGGTTTAATGAGAAAGGATGAGACTCCAGAAGTGATTTCACAGTTTGAGGAGTTAGGAATAGATATCGAAGTCGTTGATGCTTCAGAAAGATTCCTTGGAGCCATCGATGGTGTCGATGAGCCAGAGGAAAAGCGTCGACGCATTGGGGATCTTTTTGTCGATGTGTTCTTTGGTGCCGCGGACAATGTGGAGCTCTTAGCTCAAGGCACCCTTTACCCCGATGTCATTGAAAGTGCGACGAGCGGATCAATTGCGTCTACGATCAAGACACATCATAATCGAGTTCAGAAAATTTTAGATTTGCAGGCCGAAGGTAAAGTGATTGAACCGCTAGCTGAGCTTTTTAAGGATGAGGTAAGGGCATTGGGTGAGAGTTTTGGTATTCCACGAGAAATACTATATAGGCATCCTTTTCCTGGTCCGGGATTAGGAGTCAGAGTCCCTGGTGAAGTGACAGAAGAAAAACTTAAAATTGTGAGAGAGGGGGATGCCATTTTCATTCGGCATCTGAAGGAGAGTGGCTGGTACGACAAGGTTTGGCAGGCATATTGCGGGCTCCTTCCAATCAAGACAGTCGGAGTCAAGGGCGATGAACGTTCTTACGAATGGTCAGTGGCCCTGAGGGCAGTGATCAGTGAAGACGCAATGACGGCGGACTGGGTAGAGCTTCCTCCGGACCTTTTGCGGAAGATATCCAATGAAATCCTTAACAGTGTTGCAGGTATTAATAGAGTCTTCTATGACATTTCGACAAAGCCTCCGGCAAGCATTGAGCTAGAGTAAAATAAAATGAGCGAAGGTGAGGAAGAAGGAGTCGAAGATGATCCCGTGATCAGTCCTATCGCGTCAGCGCTTGGTTATTCTAGGCAAAAGAAAGAGTCAGGAGACGAGAATGCGAATCCTATCGCGAAGCAAATAGCGTCTAATGAGCCTGACGATGAGATCCTTGACTTATCATTGTTGGAAAGTTCAGAACCGTTCGAAGAGGACAGCTATCAAAATGAAGAGAAGGGCAGTTATGTTTTTGCAATAATTGTCATTGTCGTTGCAGTTGGAATTGCGGCTGTCTTGGCTCATGTTTCCGGTAAAGCGGCTTGGCTTCAGTGATTTTAAAACCGATAAGTAAATATGGATTTGGTCGGAAAATTTTCTAGTCATCTTGGCGAAGGCCCTTTTTGGGATTCCGTTTCTGAGAGGCTCCTTTGGGTCGATATTCTAGGCAAAAAAATACTGGAGCATGACTTTAAAAATGATGTGACAATGGGCAGAGACGTTTCAGGGAATCCTGGGTGCGTCGTTCTCGCTGATGATGAGACTCTAGTCGCAGCAATTGATAATGGTATTTTTTCTATTAACCGTTCTGACTGGTCCGTTCAGAGGTTAGTTGAGGCGGATCCGATTCCCCGATTGCGATTCAACGATGGGAAGTGTGATGATAAAGGAAGGTTGTGGGTAGGAACCATGGATAGAGAGGAGAGTGATCCTCTGGGGAC
>JAAZZC010000191.1 GCA_014239335.1 Verrucomicrobiales bacterium | reverse complement strand
ATTAAGTTTGCTTGCATTTACTCCTCCCTGTTCATAGAGCGCTTTTCCTTTCAATGTCAGAGCAGATATTTTAATTCCATCGACCTTTGAATCCTCAATAATAGAATCGAGGATCTGAATAGCTTCGGTTCGCAGATTTGTGTTTAATTTAAGCTTAGCTTGTTCGAGTCTCGCTCTGGGCGCTAAGGGGCTCTTGGTTTCTGCTACCTTTTGCCACAATGACAAAGCCCTGTTTGAGCCTTCATCTGTTAGTGTAAGGCGTGCAGAGTGTCCTGCAAAGAACCTTGCCCTGATAGCTAGGGGTGAATTTGGATAATCTGTATAGAGCTTTTCAAAGTTGTGCAATGATTCTGAGTAGTCTTTGTTTCTGAAGCAAAGCTCACCTTGGCGCATGCGAACACTTGGAGCTTGGGATGAGTCTGGCCATTTTTTTATGAAAGTATCCCCAAATTTCAGGCATTCGTTTAGGTTGCCTGCGCTTTCTTCTATCCAGAAAGCTAGATAGTCGGCTCTCTTCTTGTCGGTTGGGCTTATTGCGTAATTCCTGGCCAATGAAAGAGCTTCACGGGCCGACTTTGTCTTGGGTGGGAAAGCTAAAAGGTTAATAGCAGCAATAGCTAAATGAGCTTCAGCCGTTCTCGGGTGTTGAGGGAATTGTGCAGTAAATGTTTCAAGTTTTGATAAGGCTGATGGGTTCTGCTCAGACGCTAATAGGAGCCCCTGTTCAATCATCAGATCCCCTCGTGCGGTGATGCTTCCTATCTTGTTGAAGCTTGAAATCTCAACTGAGAAATCATTTTTTTCATTCGCTTTAACCTCAGTGAGGGCAGCATTAAAAGCAGCAGTTATTGAATATTCGGGAGAATTTACCTTCAAATAACTTTCTTTTGCAGATCTGAAATCTTTTGTGGATGTGTGTGCCCTTGCCTCAAGAAAAGCAATTGTCGCCTTTATTTTCCTGTTATTTGTTTTCTCGCTTAGCCCTGAGAGGATTTCAAGGGCATCCTGAGGCTTTGAATCATTAATGAGAAGTTTTGCTATCAAAATATTAGCTAGCAATGAAATTTTATCATCTGTCTTAGTCAGTTCTGTTAGCTCAATTAGAGCTGGTTCTGTCTCTGTTGAGGTTGCTTTAATATTGTAATAAGTGGCCTGCCTTGAGAGTTGATTGCTTTCCGATTTTATCCAATTTTGTAATAAATTATTAAGTTGTTTTTTGCAGTTATCTTTAAGTAGCACCATGCTGTCAAAGAAAGGGAAAGTGTTAGTTTCAGGAGGCGCGTTTTCAACGGCAGCTTGCAGTACCGATAGAGCCTCATCGAATTGTCCCAGTTTTTTATGAGTTTCGGCTCTCAGAAGATTTAAAGTTTCGTAAATGCTTGGTGAAAATTCTTTAGGATTAAGATAGAGTTTTCTCAGCAATTCTTCAGCTTCTAAAGGTTTATTTGATTGGAGGAGAGCTCTAGATCTTATAATTTCGGCTAAAAGTTTGAATCTGGATTTTGGGCTGATTGTTGCCTTATTAAGTATTACTATAGACTCATTATAGTTCGCTTTTGAGATGTGTAGATCAGCCAGAATTAAGTATATAATTGGGCTCCTAGGTGAATCTTTAGAGTTATCTAGAGATTCAGAGATTATTTGAATGGACTTGTCTGCCATTCCTATCGAGTTGTAGGCAGAGGATATAGTTATTAATGCGTGCTCGTGCCTAATGTCTGAAGGATCGTCAATGAATTGATACAATATTGGTAACGCTTCAGTGAGTCGTCCTAGCCCTGTCAGGGCCATTCCTCTCCAGAATGGCAATTCATCACCCTTAGCTGCACTGAGAGCCTCTTCGTATTGCCCAGTCCTTACTAGATTCTCAACTAAGAGTGATCTAATTCTTGTCTTATTCTCATCGGATAAGTCCTGACGTGAATTGATTTCTTCTAATTTTAATAAAGCGACATCAGATAATCCGTCATTGTGCGCCGATAAGGCTGCGGTCCAATTCGGAAGATTTTTAATGTCTACTAGTTCAGTGTCAGATCCTTTTGGAGATGATGGCTCAACAACTTGAAACAGCAGATAAAGTAATATGGTTGATATTCCAGTCACAGAAATGTTTATTTTGAGAACTTAACTGTTTTTCACTAAAATTCCAGTTTGTCAGCAAGATACATGCAATTAAAATTACATCCTCTTAAATGACTTTAACTAATCATTTTAGCCTTTTAGCTTGCGAGAGACCTACAGATTTGCTCTTATCCAATTCACTCAAATTTGATCTCATAAATGAAAAAACTAATTAATGACCCTTTAAAGGTAGCTGATGAACTCATTGATGGTCTTGTTGAGGCTTATGACGGTCACTGTGTAAAGGTTGGAACTCGATCTATAGTAAAAACAGAAATACCTGAGGGTAAGGTAGGTTTGCTAATTGGAGGAGGTGCAGGACATGAGCCTATTTACCATGGTTTAGTGGGCACGAACTTTGCTGACGGTGCGGCTTGTGGCGATATTTTTGCTGCTCCGCCGCCAGACATAGTGCTCGAAGCCACGTCAGCAGTTAATAAGGGAAAGGGCGTTCTGTACCTATATGGAAATTATGCAGGCGATGTAATGAACTTTGATATTGGAGCCGAGCTGTCTGTAGAGGAGGGAATCGAAGTTAAGACAGTTTTAATTACTGATGATGTTTGTTCTGCTCCTCCAGAGTCTAAAGACCAGAGGCGTGGGATTGCAGGGCTAGTTCTAATAGTAAAGATGGTCGGGGCAGCCTCTCAATCAGTTGAAACTTTAGATGAGCTTGAACGCATTGCTAAATTAACGGTTCTTCAAACACGATCCGTAGGAGTTTCAATGTCACCTGGTTCAATACCTGCTACTGGTAAGCCGACCTTCGAGATTGATGAGGCTCTAATAGGTTTAGGGATGGGCATACACGGTGAACCGGGTGTTTCTGAAATACCGATGACGACAGCTGATGATTTGACTCCTCAAATGCTGGATCTGATTTTTAAAGATTTTGCTGACGATTCAGATGTTGACGAGCTTAAAGACGGTGATGAAATCTTATTGTTTGTAAATAGTCTAGGAGCCACAACGATGATGGAATGCTTGATATGTCTTCGAAAGGCCAAGGAATACTTAAATGAGCGTGGGATCCGTGTTTATGATACAATTGTTGGTCCTTTAGTGACTTGTCAGGAAATGTCTGGAATTTCGTTTAGCGTGACAAAACTCAATGATGAGCTTAAGGAATATTGGGACCTTCCCTGTGAGTCAGTGTGCTATACAAAACTTTAAAATTTATTTCCAGTTATTAATGCCTAAAGAATCGCTAGATGTATCAGAATCACTAGAAATGGTGAAGCATGTTGCAAGGAAAATCATCGAAGCTGAACCAATACTTACTGATGCTGACAGAAATCTTGGTGATGGGGATCATGGGATAGGAATGCAGAGGGGCATGACGGCAGTCTTAGAGAAGCTCGAAAGTGAATCATTTTCAGATATAGGATCGATTTTCAATGCGACAGGAATGGCCATGATGAGTTCAATGGGAGGAGCCTCGGGGGCTCTCTTTGGGACCCTTTTCCGGAGTGGAGCAAAAAATCTGGCTGAAAAACCAGTATTTGATTCATTATCACTTTCCGAATTTATTGTTTCCGCGAATGAAGGAGTTCAAGCCCGTGGAGGAGCTTCTCCAGGTGATAAGACAATGATTGATGCTCTTGATCCAGCGGCTAATGAGTCTTTAAAATCTAAGGAGTTACCAATTGGCAAGGCCCTAGAGGCCGTTGCCTGCGCTGCAGAATCAGGCAGGGACCAGAGCAAGGGCATGATTGCAACGATGGGGAGGGCAAAAACACTTGGAGAAAAATCAGTAGGACATCCCGATGCTGGGGCCTGCTCAATTGCTATAATTTTTAGAGCGATGGCAGAATTTGCTAACAACTAATTACACAAAATAAATTAAAACATTAGAAAACAATGGCTGACTTAGACGGAAACACAGAACAAAAGCAGAAGGAATATTATACAGACACTCCTCAAACTGCTCCTAATTTTTTCTTAAAGGGATCTCACCAATATGACTGGGGCCTTCAGAATAGACTAGCCCATATATTCAATCCTGAATCAGGAAGAACAATTATGCTCGCATTTGATCATGGTTATTTCATGGGGCCGACTACCGGACTAGAAAGAGTCGATCAGACAATTCTTCCGCTAGAGCCTTATTGCGATTGCTTAATGCTTACGCGAGGAATACAGAGATCAATTATTCCAGCATCCACTCAAAAGGCGATAGCTCTAAGAGCTTCAGGTGGCACTAGTATGGTTAGTACGGTTGATGAGTGGGAAGGTTAGATCGGTGGTCAGCCCGCGAAATTAACTCGTCCCGGTTATGAGCCGCTTTCGAATGAACATTTGGCTGTAGATATCGATGAAGCCATTAGGTTAAATGCCTCAGTTCTTGCAGTTCAGGTTTTCATAGGGAGTCAACATGAGAGGCAGTCATTGCAAAACTTAACTAACCTCATTGATGCAGCAGCCAGATACGGGATCGCAGTCATGGGAGTCGTTGCAGTTGGGCGTGCCATGGAGAGGACACCAAAGTATTTCCGCATGGCCACAAGGCTAATGGCAGAGCTAGGTTGTCATATGGTTAAATGTTATCACATCGATGATGGGTTTGATACGATCACTAGCTGTTGTCCTGTGCCTATTGTTATTGCTTGTGGCAAGAAGAGGCCCGAGAAAGATGCATTACAGATGGCATTCGACGCATGCGAGCAGGGAGCTTCCGGAGTTGATATGGGACGTAACATATTCCAAGCAGACGCTCCTGTTCCAATGATGAAGGCTGTCAGAGGCGTCGTTCATGAAGGAATGAGTGCTTCTGACGCATTTGAGTTGTATGAACAGCTTAAATCAGAGGAAGCTTCTTAGTCATCGCACAAAATAAAGGCTCTCATTTGAAGAATTCCGTATAGGCGTTATTCTTTCTATGTGGGTCCATTAATTAGCCATTCCGATCGATACATCGGGCGTCAGGTACTATTTGCAACGATCTTTGGTGTCATTGTATTGAGCCTGATCTTT
>JAAZZC010000274.1 GCA_014239335.1 Verrucomicrobiales bacterium | reverse complement strand
ATCTCATTACACTATGACATGCTTCGGATAAGAAGAATTGAAGAGGAAATTGAACGCCGATATTGTGAAGATGAGATGAAGTCTCCTATTCATCTTGTTATTGGGCAAGAGGCAACTTCAGTTGGTGCATGCGCTGCTCTTTATCAGCAAGACCTTATTTACTGTGGCCATCGTACTCATGGGCATTATTTAGCTAAAGGGGGAAGCCTTGAAAAAATGATTTCGGAGTTATATTGCAGGTTGGATGGGTGTGCTGGGTCAAGAGGTGGGTCTATGCACCTCTTTGATAAGAGCGCTGGCATGGCGGGTTCCTCAGCTATTGTTGCAGGATCAATCCCGATTGCGGCCGGCGCCGCCCTGAGTTTTCAGACTTTAAATCAGGACCATGTGAGTATGGTATTCTTTGGTGACGCAGCAACTGAAGAGGGTGCGTGCTGGGAAGCCATCAACTTTAGTGCATTAAGGAAACTCCCCGTGATTTTCTTTTGTGAGAACAATTTCTTTTCTGTCTGTTCTTCTTTGGATGTTCGGCAACCCCCGCGGGTAAAAATATTTGAAAAGGCCAAAGGGTTTGGCTTGCCAAGCGTTCAAGTTGACGGCACCAATGTTCTGGATATTTTTGAGGTAACTCAGGAAGCTGTTGATCGTGCCCGCAATGGTGGCGGACCTACTTTTATTGAGGCACTCGTTTATCGCTGGAGAGGTCATGGTGGGGCTGGGGATGACAGTGCAACAGGCTACAGAGATCCCAAAGAGGTCCGGCATTGGGAACAATTTTGTCCTATTGATACTTTCCGTGAACTTCTCACTGAGATGAACTTATATACTGAAATAGATCGAAAAAAAGATGAAAGTGAAATTCTTAAAGAAATCGGTAGGGCATTCGATCATGCAATCTCCAGCCCCAACCCTGAAGAATCAGATCTGTCGACACACGTTTACTGTCCATAAACTTTTCTAAATAATTACCACTATGCCTTGGGCAGAAAAATTAATCACATCTAAGTCAAATGATACTCAGGCTCCCGAAGAAGGTAGGGTTCTTTCCTATATGGAAGCTCTCCACGAAGCCCTTTCGCTGGCTTTGGAACTAGACCCCAAGGTGCTTATTCTAGGTCAAGGGGTAAATGATCCCAAGGGTATGTTTGGAGTCACCACGGGACTCCATGAAAAATTTGGGAAAGGGCGAGTGTTTGACACCCCTCTCTCTGAAGAAGGTATGACAGGCATTTGTACTGGTGCCAGCATGAATGGTCTGCGCCCCGTGTATATGCATAATCGTCCAGACTTTTTATTATTAGCTTTCAACCAAATCGTTGGTCATGCCAGCAAGATTCATTATATGGATAATGGGGAGACCAACGTTCCCCTCGTTATTTGGTCAGCCATTGGCCGTGGTTGGGGATCGGGTTCTCAGCATTCACAAGCAATACAAGGTTTGCTTCTGGGGGTTCCTGGTTTAAAAATAGTCATGCCGAGCACGCCACACGATGCGAAGGGTTTGATGCTTTCCGCTATAGCCGATAACAACCCGGTTCTGATTTTTGAACACCGTTGGTCCATGCGAAACAAGGGAGTCGTTCCGGAAGGGGCCTACAAAATCTCCCTTGGAAAAGGAATCTATCGGCGAAAAGGGAATGACCTGACGATTGTAGGCACCTCTCACATTTTGGAATTGGCCATTAAGGCAGCAGATGAACTGGAGGGTATTACTGCCGACGTGATTGATTTAAGAACTATAAAGCCCCTAGACGAAAAAATTATTATAGATTCACTTCAAAAAACGGGTCGAATCTTGATTGTTGATACCGGGTGGGAAATGGGAGGAGTTTGTGCGGAGATTGGGTGTATGGTCGCTGAAAAAGGATTCTCGTTTCTTAAGGGGCCAGTGCGTCGGTTAGGTCTTTCTGACATCCCCTCTCCGGCCGGATTTACTCTTGAGCAATATTACTATCCTGATGTAAAAAAAATTACCCATGTAATAAAGGATATGGTGGCTAGTACATGAAAATATTAATTACGGGAGCGGCTGGATATATTGGCTCGGTTTTAGTTCCTATTCTTTTACAAAAAGGCCATGAAGTTAT
>JAAZZC010000128.1 GCA_014239335.1 Verrucomicrobiales bacterium | reverse complement strand
TTCCTAAGTACGAACTTATCTATAGCATTAATGGACCATGTATCATTCTCATGGACCGGAGGTTCTACATGCTTGATTTGACCGTAAGACCAGAACTTTGAAACTTTTTCGGAAGAGAGCCCTTTGTCGGGAGCCAACACTATAAAAAGCAAAAGACAAAGGAATAACTTTATGACTTTTACTCTAACTCGGCAGAATCTACCAAACACTAGCATCAATGCTAAAAATATAGAGATATAGTAATTGGTAAAGTAACTTTACCCATAAATTATTTTTTAAAAAAATAATTTTTACCTGCTTTTTACTCCTCCGGGACCATGCCGGATATAAATTTGCGAAATCCTTCAATTCCAATTTGGTATGCGCCTAACTGATCGTCCGTCAATATTGAACTCATACTTTCGACCCTACTATCTAACGCACCATCAATGACACTAATAAATTCTTCCCTAGTAGAGTTCTCGTTTAATAGTGTCCCCGGCTTTTCTTTAGCATTAATCTCAATGAGAGCGTCCCAGGCCTCTCTCATTTGCTCCTCAGTAATACCAGGAATGTCCTCAATACCATCAAGATCCCCCTTGGTCTTATTTTCGATTCTTTCAACTTCACGCTCCTCCGCATAAGCCTCGTACTCCTCTAACTGCTCCCCTGAAAGGAGTTCCCTCATTTCCTCGTCTATCTTCGAATAATTTTCTTCGTCCGATGCAATCATATCCGCAACAGTCGCTTTTCCTGTCAATAATTTCATTCCAGCCACCGAGTTCCGAGCCGCTTTATCATTAAGGAGTCCTTCCAATGTCTCTTTTTGTGCAGGGCTCAATTTAAGCCTGCTCGCAATTTCCTCAGTTTCTTTCTGGGCTTTTGCCTTATCTTTAGCATCACCAAGTGCCTTAAGCGCCTCCCATCCCGCATTTGACTCATCATCCTTTTTATCTTTATTTTCATCTTCAGAATCTTTCGAACTTTTTGAAGAAGACGAACCTTTATCTGGCCTAGTATCAACTAGTGAAAGCTTAGGAGGCTTATTTGAATTATTCTTTTTATCTGAACCTGTCTGCAGTTCCTGATTCACTGGAGATTTGACCACTTCTTTAGAATCATCACCTTTAAATACATATTGAGCAAAAAGTAAGGCAATGACTCCAGCAAGGGTACCAATAACAAAACCAAAAATTAGTTTGGAAGGACGTTCCTCATTCATGATAGTAATATTACTCTTGGAATTTAGATATTCATAAAGAATCTCTATTATTTTTTTCAATACATTGGAAGTTCAGCCCCATTCAAGGCCTCAAAAATTGGCGCAATCCTGAAAGATTGTCAGCATTAATCAAATCCACGCCCGCTTCATTAAGTTCACGCCACATAGGTTCCTTGTCGGGCGTCGCCCAGAACCTGATCATTCTTCCGCTCTGATGAGCTTTCTTAACAAGGGCCTGTAATTTGGATCGCTCGTCTTTAGGAAATTCTCCTTCTCCCCTCCATTTGAAATGACTGCCCCACCGATCACTAATGAGCGGCATTAAATGTGAAGGCACTGAACTTTCAAGGTCAGAGATTCGCCCATCAATTCCAGCGTGACGAGAGTCGTCCGCAGCGATCAAAGTCTTTGCCCTGTTACCACTAATGACAGGAGTAACAGCTCTTTGGACCCACTTCCCTTCATCCAATCCGCTCAAAATGTCTGAATACTGAGCGAGCAAAGTACGAAGCCGCGAATAGGTCTCTGGACCGTCCGATTTAATATCTATCAAGAGAGTAAGAGGCGCGCCCCTCTCATAGACCCGGCCCCCGTTCTTTCTTATTCGCTCACGCAAAGGATTAAGATAGAGGCTCTGGATCGTTTTCTCAGGCCTAAGATCTTTCTTGTCATGGCCCACCAAAAACTCCTCACCAACTAAAAAAATATCCACTTCGATACTACAAAAACCATTATCAAGCGCATCAAAAAGAGGCCGCTCATGCTCATAGTCATTATGAGCGTGGCCTTGCCTGATCGGTGTAACCTCTTCGGCAAAACATAGCTGAGCCGTCAGGCTCAGCACAATGTAAAAAACTAATCTGATCACCATGATAATTTACCCGGAAGATACTCGTTGATTAAATCATCGTAAAACGGTTTCAGCTCTTCCACATCGACCCTCTCTTCACTCTTCGTGTATAAATCATAAGGGTTGAAAGCACGTACCCATTCAAACATCTGACGGTCATGATCGTTCATCAGTTCATTATATTCACCTTCACGGTGAGCCGGATAAAAAGAATGGTACCTGATCATGTAAAGGGCAGGTTCGGGGAGCCTATCCTTCATGACATGGTACAGATATTCGTCATGACCCCACGACATGGTCACTTCATCTAATCCACAGCCTTCCTCATAAATACCAAGAAACGTCGAATATTCCGCCACTTTAGAATCGGGATTGTCTTTGAAAAATTCGTGGAAAACAATTTTCTCAGAGAAACGGCACCCGAGAGGAAACGTGTCGCCTACCACTGCCCACTGCTCTTCACCAAATAAGCATAAAATCTTTCCAAGGTCATGGATAAGTCCTGTCAAAATAAACCATCTTGGGTGCCCGTCCCGACGAATCGCTTCCGCTGTTTGTAATATATGCTCAATTTGTGGCAAATTAATGTCAGGGTCACTGTCATCGACTAACTCATTTAAAAATTCAATTGCTTCCCATACAGTCATGCTGCGTTGATTAAATTTCAGAAAATGCTCTTTCTTCTGCTTCGAGAATTGCAGTGTCTGGCGCTCATGATTAAGCCTGTAAAACTCCCTCACCTCTGGCCTCGTATCAGCCTCATAATTGCGGAAGGTATCATTATCCTTAATATCACCTACCTTGTCCGTTTCTGGATATCTTCTTAACAGATCCTCTTCCCATGCCTCAAGACCAGAATGATCACTCATTGATTTAACATTATCGTTGTGGAGTCCCATAGCTTAATCAATTTAAGAATAAGCATAAACACTTTGAAATTAAAAAATACCCATTCTCAATTCTTTAAAGTGATAACCACTTAGTCACGGTTTAGCGTGACTAAGTGGTTATCACAAGAGATTCTTTCGCAGGCACGCGAAAACTAAAGAAGTTTCCTCATCTTTCCCAAAAAACTCATCAAACTAAAATAAGCATTATTGACATCTGGATAAATCATTGAAATAAAAAATATGACACTTTTCAATAACCCCATAATCTTATGACTCTTAAAAAAGGGCTCACAATTATATTTCTAATATTAATTATACCGGCAAATGCTGATACTGTTGGTCACTGGCGCTTTGATTCTGACGAGGCAGAAGTCGAATCTCCCATCACTTCATCTGAAAATGTATCTAATCCAGGGACGCACGATGCATCCCTCGAAGGAGGCAACCCGCTCTATTCTGAAGACACTCCCTCAAGTAAAATTTATGACCCCATCACTGATGAAGTATTAGACAATAAATTTTCCTTAAATGCTACGGATCCAAATTCAAAGTTAAGGGTTGCTGACTCAGAGGATTTTAATACCAGCTTCACTGTTGAAATGTTTATTAAAATTGTTGGCGAGCCCGGAGGATGGCACTCCTTTTTAAGAAGACAAGAAGGTCAAGACCTCCGCTGGCAAATTGATTTCGATAATAGCAATAATGGAATCACTTATGGAAGATCAAGATCTAGGTGGGACACGCCCTCAGGAGGTGTATCAGATAATACTTCGGAAGTCGGCATTGATGAAAATGTTAATTTTGTAGTCTCCCCCCAAGGCAATAATAATGCTCCTAGAATATTTGTAGATACCGGTGCTAAAGATGAGAACACTGAAGACGTCGGTGAACAGAATACGGCCAACCCGAGCGATTATATCTATGACGCAGGAAGCCCTAACATCAATGACACGAAGGCCAATCTCCAAGGGGATAGCATTAATGATGACACGAGGTGGCACCACGTCGCTCTTACATTCGACCAAGAAACTGGCGAAGTTTCCTATTTTTATGACTATTCACTTGCCCAGAAAAAGACTCTCTCTGATGCGGAAGAAAATGGATACACTCATCCAGCCGCTCCAATAGACTTTGGAAAACTTGCAAATGGTGGGTACGAACTTCTGCTTGATGAAGTCAGGTACTCAAGCGGCATACTAACACCTAACGACTTTCTTAGGACTATTAAAGATGACGTCAACCCCTCCACTATTGCCCACTGGAGGATGGACGGCATAGGCGCTAAGGAGGATGCCTCCGTAAGTATGATTACTAATGAAGCATCATCATTACACCCGGCCGTTAGAGTCGCTGGAAACCCAATTTACTCGACTGATGTTCCAGGTCCTTTCATTACAGACCCAGCTACAGAAGCCTATCTTGAAAATAATTACTCCATGAGTGCGATCAATGCCAACGCTCGCATAGGTGCCAGCGATAATTCAAAATTCAACACCTCTTTTACAGTAGAAATGTTTTTAAAGCTGGTTGGCGAGCCAGCAGCCTATCATCAATTTTTGAAACGCCGCCAACTCAATGACCTTCAGTGGCAAATCGATTTTGATCATGCAAATAAGGGTTCCTTCGGAAGAATTCGCTCACGGTGGGACACCCCGGCAGGTGGAATTCCCGACAACAAGGCAGAAAAGGATATTGATGAAAATTCCAACTTTGTTATCGGACCAACAGGCTGGACTAATGTGCCCCCTGAGAATCGTATTTTTATTGATACCGATTCCGGAGACGGCCTAGTCACAAGCTATGATGATGAGACAGACTGGTCACTGGATGGTGACGGCATCAATGACGTTGATAAATGGAATCATATTGCTATGACCTTCGATGAGGAACTCCAAGAGATTACTTTTTATTACAATTATGAGTTCATGGACACTAAACTGCTCTCTGACTCCGAGGAAAATGGCTACACGCATCCAGCGGCTGGAATCGTTTTTGGGAAATTTAATAACTCAGGCTATGAAATGCTTCTTGATGAGGTTCGTTATTCTGAGGGAATTCTTGACCCGACCTTATTTTTAAAGGCCGCGACCTGGGCCCCCTCACCCTTTGAAATTACAACATTTAGTTACAATCAGGAAGAAAACACCTTCACATTAGAATGGCGCTCAGAGCCCGGAGTATTTTACTCAGTGGATCGTTGGGATGATATTATTAATGAGTGGGGAGAACTTGAAGACGCTCTCTTTTCAGAAGATACAACCATCTCATTTGAAGATACGAGTCTGGAAGAGGGCCAAACAAGAGCAATCTACAGAGTTCGTATTTCAGAAACTGAATAGTTATTACCTACAGCCTCTTTAATTTTTCTGGGCGCTAAGTTGTCTAATAAATAGAATTCTAATAATAAGACTGACAGCTAGCGCCGATTCACTTCACGATTCCCAGAGGAATAGATTTCTTCTTTATTGAGTCCAGGCGCTGACTTGCCACGCCAGTCATCTTTGTGACTATGGCAGGGAATAATTTACTTAGATCATTACGTTCTTTGATATCATCTTTCACCTTGAAGAGGGCCGGGCCCTCACCACTAAGTTCAGCGTCTCTACGATTTAAAAAAAGTTTCCAGGCTCCCATTCGGATGGCCTGGAAGCCGTTCGCTCCATGCCAGAAAAGGAGATCCGGTCGTCCCTCCGCTTCCGCTTTCTTTCCTGTTAATTCATCCCATAAATTAATCCCATCGATTGGGGGGACATCAGTAGACCGTTCTGAAATATCAATTCCGCAGGCGTGGGCGAGCGTGGGAAGAATATCCATCGCTGAAACCGTTTTATTATAAACAGTCCCTTCCTTTGATTTACCGGAGGACTTAATGATACAGGGGACCCTATTTCCTCCCTCAAGAGCGCTCCACTTTTTACCGCGGAATGGTATTGCCTTCGACTCTTTAGTAAGAGGCTCGGGACCATTATCCGACATAAAGACGACTATGGTTTTTTCAGATAATTCATTCTCCTTCAACTCGGTGAGTATCTCCCCTATCCTAGCATCCATCTCTTCGACAACGTCTCCATAAACGCCGTAGTCTGACTTACCCTTCCAGTCAGGATGCGCCTCCAAGGGGAAGTGAGGTGCAGAGTAAGGAACGTATAAGAAAAAGGGAACGTCTTTATTCTTCCTGATGAAAGTTTTCGCCCCGTTGGTGAACTGTTCGGTTAAGAGTTTATTATCAAAAGGGTTTTGCATGACTTCTCCTCCGGTCCAAATCTTTTTAGTTTGATTGTTACTTTTATTGATAAAGAAAGACTCATCAAAACCTTGATTATTAGGCATAAAATCAGGCTCATCTCCAAGATGCCATTTGCCAAAAATGCCCGTTTCATAACCCGCACCCTTAAAAACCTCCGCCATCGTCGTTGCCTTTGGGCTAAGCCCCTTCTTCTTTTTCATCATATAACCGACGACACCCTTGGACCATCCGTATCGCACGGGGTATGATCCGGTCAGTAACGCCATTCTGGAAGGAGTGCATACGGTCGATCCTGAGTAGAAGCTTGTTAAACGAACTCCTTCTTGAGCTAATTCATCAATGACTGGAGTTTTTATTTTAGGGTGCCCGTAACAGCCAAGGTCGTGATAGCCCAGATCATCGGCCATGATCAGAACAACGTTAGGACTCTTAGACTCAGCAAAAGAAATCATAGCAAGGATCCAAAATATAATTAATGGCATTCTGTAGATGTATTTAATCATAAGTCATTAGGCATTTTTATTATAGAATAGATTTGAACTGCACAATACAATCATAACCTAAAATGAAAGAGAATTGTTTTTACATTAATGGCTCATATACCTTTCAATCATCACCAGCATGAAACACTTTAGATTTCTCAGGCCATTTATAATATTCCTCCTGACATTAATTATGGTAGGCACCAATTCCATGCAATGCATGAGCGAGGAAGACATCATATTCCGTAAGGACATCTTGAAGCGGAACGAAAATGGATACCACACATACAGGATCCCAACCATGGTCATCACTTCAAAGGGAACAGTCCTCCTCTTTTGCGAAGGACGTAAAAATAGCCGCAGAGACCATGGAGATGTGGATCTTATTATGACAAGGAGCATGGACGGTGGTCGGACCTGGTCCGAACATAAGCTGATTCATGAGGAGGGTGGAAATGATCCTATAAGGGTCGGCAATCCATGCCCCATCATTGACCGTGACGGCAAGACTATACATCTACTTTTTACTCGAGGCGGTGGCGAATGCTTATTCTATACAAAAAGCACCGATGAAGGCCTCACCTGGTCTCCCCTTGCGAAATCTTCTGACGAACCCAAAGCAAAAGAATTTAGTAAAGACTCTTTCCTCAAAGACTTTGGCGGTTCACCCATTCATGTCGGAGCAGGCCCCGTTCACGGAATTCAAACAAAGAAAGGAAGACTAATTGCTCCTTCTTATGTTAGCAGAACAGTGAACGGGAAGAGACAGGGCCAGTCCTGTATTATTTTCTCAGACGATTCAGGCAAAACGTGGGAAGCTGGAGGCCTCATCCCTTATGTTGCAGATTTTCGTACTGGCGAATGTACCGTCGTAGAGAGAACAGACGGTTCCCTCTTAATGAATATGCGAGCGTCAGGGCCAAGTTCTTATTCGTTCGGTTATCGAACTATTTCTACGAGTAATGACGACGGAATGACCTGGTCCATTCCAACCGTTAACAAAGAACTTCCTGGCCCGGCCTGCCAGGCCAGCATTATGCGTCTGAATGAAAATGAAATATTATTTCTTAACCCGGCAGTTCATCATGCCGGAGGATTTAATTTATGGACTCGAAAAAATCTAACTCTCCGCCTGAGTAGGGATGACGGACAAACATGGGTCACTTCACGGACTTTAAATGAGGGACTCTCAGGGTATTCTGATCTTGCTGTCAAAAAGAACGGTCAAATATTATGCGTCTTCGAGAATGGTAAAAGGGATTATTGTGAAAATATTTCTATCGTCTGCATAAAAAAATCATGGTTGAAAGCTAAAGAAAAACTCAAAGACCTCAAAAAATAAATCATCTTCCCTTACTCTTTTCCCTTCAGTAATTGCAAGCCAAATACCTTACACTCATGTGCGGAAGATATTCAACAGGGAAAGTCTCAAAGAAAAAAATTGAAGATACTCTGTCCATAAAATTAGAAGCCATCCCATCCAGATACAATGTCTCTCCCGGGCAAGACAATCCAGTGATCAGCAAACACAAAAACAGCACATCTCTTTCACCCATGAGCTGGGGCCTCGTTCCGAATTGGGCAAAGGATCCGAACCCAAAAATTAAACCAATCAATGCCCGGGCAGAAACTTTGTCAGAAAAGCCATCATTCAAAGACCTCTTATTCAAACAAAGATGCCTAATTCCTGCCGACGGTTACTATGAATGGCAAGTGACCGGTACAAATAAAATTCCTCACTACATTCACTTGCCTGATATGTCTACCTTTGCCTTCGCTGGGATCTGGGACAATTGGAAGAGGGATAATTGTAATACCCTCTTGTCCTATAGCATCATCACAACGGAAGCCGCCGAACCGATTCGATTCATTCATCATAGAATGCCCGTCATCTTACCTGAAAAGCACTGGCAAAAATGGTTAGATCCTTCAGTCCCTGTCCATTTCTTACCTGAAATTTTGCAAGATTGCAGAAATGACTGTACTTACAGAACCGTATCAGATCTTGTAAATAAAGTTTCCAACGATGGCCCTGAATTAACGGCCTCTGTTCCTCGCAAGAAACAGGACGAATTTGACTTTATTTGAATTCTGTTACAGTATTCAAATAAATGCCACGAGGAGGAAAAAGAAAAGGAGCTGGGCGACCAAGGGGCGGTCAGTACGGTGAAGACACAAAGACCATACGAATACCGTCAAGCCAGGCTGACCGAATTCTACGCTTCATTCGCAACAAAGAATACGCGCTACCTATCTTTGCATGCGGTGTCTCTGCAGGGTTTCCTTCCCCCGCAGATGATTATCTCGAAGGATCGCTTGACCTGAACGAGCACCTGATACGTGAACCAGCAGCAACGTTCTTTGTAAGAGCGAAGGGAGATTCCATGATCGGCGCAGGCATTCATGACGGGGACCTGCTCGTTGTTGACAGGAGTGCTGAAGCAAAGAATGGAAATGTTATCATTGCTATAATCAACGGTGAATTGTCTGTTAAACGATATCTACGCTCAAAAAATCAATTCGAACTCGTTCCGGAGAACCCCAAATACAAACCAATAAAAATCAACGAAGATGATGATGTTAGGATCTGGGGAATCGTCACTAATGTCATTCACCGCCTGTGATTGCATTAGCAGACTGCAACAACTTCTACGTTTCCTGCGAGCGAGTCTTTAAGCCTTGGTTGAATGGGAAGCCCGTCATTGTCCTCTCGAACAATGACGGTTGCGCAATTGCGCGATCCAATGAGGCAAAAGTCCTAGGAATTAAAATGGGCGCTCCTTATTATCAAGTAAAAGAGCTATGCCAAAAGAACCGAGTCAGTGTCTTTTCTTCTAATTACGAACTGTACGGTGACATGTCCAATCGAGTTGTTTCGATTCTCATGCGATTCACACCGGAAACTGAGGTCTATTCTATAGACGAATCCTTCCTGAGCCTTGAGCAAATTCATGATCCAGTAAGAACTGCTGAAAAAATGCGTGAAACGGTACTCAAGTGGACGGGCATTCCCATATCTGTCGGAATCGGCCCCACAAAGACACTTGCCAAAATGGCCAACCGAATGGCCAAGAAAAAAGATTCAGGATGCTTGATGCTTAAAGGATCGGAAAACTCCCTACTCAGTTCAGTCAGAGTGAGAGATGTTTGGGGAATCGGCAGAAGAATAGAAGAAAAGCTTAAAAGAATTAAAATCCTCACTGCCTTGAACTTGATAAATGCCCCTGCACCTGTCATTAGAAAAGTGGGCGGTGTTCAGCTCGCAAAAACGCAAAAGGAACTGCAAGGGCTGCAATGCATCAGTATCGAACAGGTCTCAGGACCAAAAAAAAACGTGTGCTGTTCCCGGTCCTTTGGCCGGACCGTGACTGACTTGGAAGAACTTGAGGAGGCCGTAGCAAATCATGCCGTGAGGGCCACTCAGAAAATCCGCAAAGAGGGGTCTATCACCTGCGGATTACAGGTCTTCATCATGACCAACAGATTCGGCAAGGGCCCACAATATTCTAATTCAAGAACTATCGGTTTTGACGAACCGTCTGATGATCCGATCCGAATTCTCAGCACCGCTAAGGAACTTCTCAGATCCATTTACCGCAAAGGATACTCTTACAAAAAGGTCGGAGTAATGTTATTAAACTTACGAACAAAAGATCAAGATCAGGGACTATTATTTAGAGATCATCATAATGAAAAAAAGGACCGATTCGTGAAGGCACTTGAATCTATAAAAAACACATACGGCACCAACTCCACTTTCCTAGCTGCTCAGGGAATTGGCCGGTCCTGGGACATGAAGAGGCAACGTCGCACTCCCCGATACACAACAAATTGGAATGAAATACCGACCATTGGCAGTGGCAGTTCCGATCCGATCCGATCCGAGTTGAAAAATGCTCTGTATGATCTAAAATAGATGAAATCTATGATAAGATCAGGGAACCCAGCACTTAACAATAATACATTCACACGCAACTTGAGCTATTCGGAAGAGAACCGGATGACTCTAATGGGTGCAGTAAATAAGACGGCCATAATGTTATTCGTACTGGTCCTGGCCGCTTCCATTACTTGGAAAATGGTCCTGACAGGAGAATCTAACGCAGGAATTTATATGTGGGGTGGAGGAATCGCTGGATTCATCGTTGCCATTGTAACCGTATTCAAAAAGAACTGGGCGCCATTTACGGCCCCGTTATATGCCGCATTGAAAGGCCTCTTCATCGGTGGAATTTCGGCCATGTTCGCTGCCAAGTTTGATGGCATTGTCATGCAGGCCGCGGGACTCACATTCGGCATCCTCTTTGCTCTGCTAGCGGCATACAAGAGTGGCCTAATCAAAGCCACCGAAAACTTTAAATTGGGAGTCTTCGCCGCGACTGGCGGAATCTGTTTATTTTATCTTATAAGCATAGTTCTTGGACTATTCGGTGTGAACATGGGATTTCTCCACGACTCTTCACCTCTCAGTATAGGGATAAGCGTTTTCATCGTCATCATTGCTTCACTTAACTTGGTCCTCGACTTCGACTTCATCGAAAATGGCGCTGAGGTAGGAGCCCCCAAATACATGGAATGGTACGCGGCCTTCGGTCTCATGGTCACACTGATCTGGCTATACATTGAGATCCTGCACTTATTGGCAAAACTTCAAAGCCGCGACTAACTAAATGAACTGACAGTTCAGGAAGCTGTCCTTTCAACGAAGGCAGATAGCATTCCGATTCCTAAGGCAAGGATCAGGCCAAAATAAACGAACGCGGCAACGCCTCGCTGAAAAAGCGTCACCTCATAATAGCGCTGTTCTTCCTTAGTCCTTTTACGGAAAAGAGAAAAGAGTCTAGGTAAAGAAAATAGAAGTATCAGGAAAATAATAAATGATGGTCGATAAACGGCAAAGGCACCAGCAATTACGATCCCGACTAGCCAAAGCCATGGAGAGAGTGCAGTCACCATTCGTCCTCCGTCCAGAAACCCAACCGGCATCAGATTAAATAGATTCAAAAAATATCCAGTGTAGGCGAGCGCAGAAAAGAACTCATTCCCGGTAGCAAAATAAATACAATGACACCCGAGGCTGGCCAGGCCACCTGCTATTGGGCCTCCAGCAGCAATCCAGAACTCGACCCAGGCATGACGCGGAGCCTCCTTCAACGCAATTAATGCCCCCATGAATGGAATAAAAACAGGCAACCCTACCTTTAGATGGAAAAGTCTAGCAGCAATGAGATGTCCAAACTCATGTAAGAGGATCAGAATCACAAAACCGGCAGCAAATTGCCATCCCCAGATGAGGGAATAGGCCCAGATCGAAAACAGCATAGTTCCTCCAGTCTTAAGGAGTATTGGAAAGAACTTAAGGACAGGTAAAATTAAGAACTTCAATTTTGCTCCAAACTTAATAAGTAGCAAGATAACGATACCTATAGGACCTAGGTATTTCTTTATCTTTTCCTTCCATGAAAGATTGCGGTTGCGCTCACTCGCCCAAGAAGGCCTATCTCCGTATTTTTCCTCCTCTTCTTCTTCTGAGTTAATCATCTAGTCAAAATAACGTGCCCTCAATGAGAAATTGCAAAGAAAAGAAATACAGTATTTAAAAAACAAGTGCCTCAATGAGTTGAAAATAAATTACATAGTACACTTTAAATTAAGGTTAGGCAGTACTTTAGAATCATGATTAAGAAACAAATTACTGTGAGCTTGCAGAGTCAGTTGCTTTATGACGATACTCTTAGGTATATAATTCAAATTTAGAACGCAAAAATGAAAAGCATCCAAAGTTCCTTAGCCGGTTTTCTTCTTACCTCATTAATCATACTGTTCGTTTCTCCAATTCATGCGATTGCATTTGAAAAAGGGAACGTCAAACTTCAATCGATTGGCCCAATTGCGACCGGACCGGACGGGCTCCTTTTCGTGTCAGATCCAAAATCAGCCACTATAACTGCGATCAAGATTGAGCCAAAAGCAGTTAAAAATTCTCCCGTTAACTTTAAAGTTACGGAAGTTAATACTAAGGTTGCAGCAGTACTCGGCACTTCAAGGGATCAAGTTAGGATCATTGATCTGGCAGTCGACTCTAACTCACAAATTGCCTACTTATCGGTCATGCGCGGTCAAGGGTCTGAATCAAGCCCTGCCATCTTATCCATCCAAAAAAATGGAACGATCCATGTAATCTCCCTTCAAGATGCCAGGCACAGCATTGCAAAACTACCAAACGCTCCTGAAGACAAGATAACTGGTAATGGCAGACGCAAGCGGAACCAAAGAATGGAATCAATCACTGATATTGCTTTCATTAATGGGAAAGTCATCGTTGCGGGACTTTCTAACGAAGAATTCTCCTCAACGCTAAGGAGTATTCCATTCCCTTTTAAGGACAGCGTAAAAGGAACTGGTGTTAAAATATTTCATGGAGCTCACGGACGCTACGAGACAGCCTCACCTGTACGTACATTTGTCAGTTATGATATCGATGGCGCCCCTCATCTTCTTGCCGCATACACTTGCACTCCGTTAGTGAAAATCCCAATGAAAGAACTTAATCCAGGCGCTAGGATCGAAGGCAAAACAATAGCGGAACTAGGAAATAGAAACCGCCCCCTCGACATGATTGTATACAATAAGAACGGTAAAGATTTTTTACTCATGGCAAACAGTAGCCGTGGTGTAATGAAAATATCCACAGAGAAAATTGGCGGATTTAAAACTATCACTGAAAGAGTTGGTGGAGGTGAAACTAAAGGAGTCCCCTACGAAACTGTATCGGACTGGACCAAGGTTTACCAGTTAGCTGAACTAGACAATCAGCATGCTCTTGTGATCCGAGGCTCAGAGAATGAAAGCCTAAACCTTGAAACGGTACTTCTTCCGTGACCTTCTCCGGGCGTAAATTCATAGGAATCCTTAGCCTAACATTTCCATTCATCCAGAGCAGCTGCATCAACCATTCCGTATCATCAAAGAATAGTACAATATTACCTAGTAGCTCTAAGATCCGGTTAGTTAAAACTGGCACAAAGAACAATCAATTTTCCTTCGAAGTCGAATTCAAAAAGGACACGGCCAAACAATTACTAAATTTTAGGGACCCAAATTTGGATGGCTGGCAAAAGCTATTTAATGTTAAGGCAGAAGTTTCAGATACTCTTAACTGGAAGACCTTACCCCCTGTTCAGGGATCTTATCGATTTCACGAAAATAAATTACTCTTCGAGCCCTTATTCCCTCTTCAATATGACATCAATTATCATGTAACCTTACATTCCTCCGAAAAAGAAATGCTAACTGGATTTGGAAAGATTAAGGGCTCTAAAAACCTTGAAAAAACTTTTCGAATAAATAAGCCCATCACTGAACCTTCAACACTCGTAACATATATTTACCCCAGCGCTAATTCGCTGCCAGAGAATTTACTTAAATTCTATGTGCATTTCTCAGCACCCATGAGCCAAGGCAATGTCTACAAGCACATTCATCTTTATGATTCGAATAACAAAAGAATTGAACTTCCCTTTTTAGAATTGGGGGAAGAACTATGGAACCCAAACCAAACCAGTATCACTATTCTCTTTGACCCTGGCCGGATTAAGAAAGGGCTCTTGCCCCGAAATAACGATGGACCAGCATTAACTCGAGGTGAATCATATAAGCTTGTAATTGCATCAGACTGGCTGGACGCCTCAGGAACACCACTTCGGGAAAGTTTCACAAAATTATTTACTGTTACCGCTCCCGACAATCAAATACCCTTGCCTAAGAATTGGAAAGTCATCACTCCAAAAGAAGGGACTAAGGATCCATTAAAAATCGATTTCTCTGAACCCCTGGACCATGCACTCATTTCACGACTCATCTGGATTGAAGGAACATTAAAAAAATCCATTGAAGGAACCATTAACATCAAGGGTTCTGAAAAACGCTGGATCTTTGTACCGGAAGATCACTGGACAGCAGGCGATTATACAATCGTTA
>JAAZZC010000192.1 GCA_014239335.1 Verrucomicrobiales bacterium | reverse complement strand
TGAACCCCGTTCGCCTCTGAGAGTGTAAGTTTCAAGCCTGACACCAGTATCGACACTCGCGACTAATACTTTTTCACCTGCCCACAATCCGACTGCATCCAGTAGATCTTCATCAATTGTAATACTGCCAATGTAGTCAGGATTGGCCTCCGTAACTTTAGCTCTATGAATCTTTGATCTGAGGACTTGTCTCATGTTTTCTGGCAATGATGGCCGAAATTAACAGGACAATGGAAGAAATCAAGGAATCCAAACACTTTAAGAAATTTTTAATCTCTATACTAAGAAATATTAATTTCAAATTCCTGAATCCTACCCCAAGAACCAAAACCATCTCCTTTCTTCTTTCCTTGACTCTTGCCTCCACCAACATAAAACCTTGTACCATCTTCACTGAAAACAATATCACTGCATCGGATCCCAGAATTTTGAGAACATAAAATATTGCCTTTTTCAGCATCAAAGAGAGCAATGTTCCAGTTACCTTTGAACATCCTCCCCGCCATAACAAAAAAAGCACCACTCGGGTGAAATGATAGGCTTTCCATGAGACCCTGACCAATTTCTCCATCAATGGCACTACGTTTCATCTTGGGCGGCATTCCCTGATCCTTCCATGAAAACTCTTCCCAGAGCTGTTTTCCATTCCCAGCAGCAGGATCACGGGTACTACCCATTCCTGCCAAGTAAATCGAACTATCATCAGGTGAAAACTCCATTGAGAAAACACCTCCAGTATAGTAATGGCCTTTAATTATTCCCCATCCAGTGAAACTGGGTGTATTCCAGCTAGTATACATTTTTCCCAAAATTAAATCCCAAACACGCACTTCTCCCATCAAATTACCCGCTGCCAAGTATCGACTATCATTACTAAATGCCAAAGATTGGACAGGAGGAACATGAGAAAACTTATGAATTAATTCTCCTGAAGATGCATCATATACTTTTATGGACGGCTCAGTTTCCGTAAACGGTTCGTATTTATATCCACCTACCAGATACTGACCAGTAACTGAACCAATCATTTTTGAATCTGGAGAAACTTTGGTCTGCCATGACCAGAATTCATGTGCCTTTATCTTCCTTTGCTCTTTTCCAGATTCAATAGATGTCCACTTAATGATCCCATCATAGTCAGCCGAAACGATTGAATTATTAGATACATTAACTCCCGACACGAAATTATCATGGCCAGTTATCTTATTCTTATTCCCTTTATTATCTAATGAGTAGACTCCCCCACCTACACACGCTGCATAAAGTTTTTCATTTGACCCACGTGCAATTGAAAGGCAATGCGACGGCAGTTTAATCTCTCCTTTTTTCTTTATTTCAACCTTCACAGCAAGACCTCCTCTATGGGTTGAATTTTTTCCTCTACTCGATGAAAGGTTGGGAAATTTGGCAAATCATACTCAGCGTGTGGATCAATGCCCAAAGCACTAAATATAGTAGCAAATAAGTTCCGCTCATCGTAAGGAGAATCCGTAACCTCAATGCCCATCTCATCTGTCGCGCCGACCACTGTTCCACCTTTGATCCCTGCGCCAGCCATCGCGAAACTCCAAGCATCGGGGTAATGGTCCCGGCCCCGTGCCTGATTAATCCAAGGAGTCCTACCAAACTCACCCATGGCAACGACTAGTGTATCTTCGAGCAAACCTCGATCCTCAAGATCATTAACTAATTGAAAAATGATATTATCGAGATCAGGGACAACCATCTGATATATTTCATGATTAAAAACATGAGTGTCCCACGGCATCCCATTTGCTACCATTACAAAAGGGGCCCCTTCCTCTACGAGGGACCTAGCAAGTAAAGTGTGCTGCCCAAAGGTCCCAGGACCATACCGTTCTCTGTCCTTCGAAGGTAACCTCTCAAGGTCAAACAAATCAGAGCAACTCATTAAACCGCGGACCCTGTCGAAAGCCGCATTGTAAGACGAAGCTGCTGAACTTTTTGTTTCATTTTCAAATTTCTTTGAAAAGAATCTACGCAGTTCAGCGCGTGCCTCATGATCCCCATCAGTGATAGAGTCCAATTTTTCTGTGTCAGGAATCTTATATTTCCCTCCGACCCTCACTGGCGCATACTCTGCACCTAGCCAGCCCGCCCAATTCCCGGCCTTGAAACCTTTGAACTCATTTCCTTCGGGACATGGATCCAGCAATACGAAGTTTGGAATTTTACTTCCTAATTGGCCTAATTGTTGAGCCAGTACCGACCCCATCGTTGGTCGAACAAATGGAGGTCTTACTTTGTTACCTCTCTGCAATAAATTAATAGCTTGAGTGTGTTCCTTTTGAGCCGTTTTCATGGAGCGCACAACCGCTAGCTTGTCCGCTATCGAAGAACAGGATGGCATTAATTCAGAAAAATGTACGCCGGGTATTTTCGTTGGCATACTTTTGAAAGGGCCGCCAGTGGGCTTGCCAGGTTTTGGGTCCCAGGTCTCAAACTGAGACGGGCCTCCGCAAAGCCAGAGGAGTATGCAATGCTTCTGTTTGCGCTTGGCTATTTCTGCAAATGCTGGAACTGAGAAAAGGCCAGACCAACTAAAAGCAGACATTGTTCCTGCAGTAATTCCTTCGAGGAATTTTCTTCTGTGAATCCCATGATCAGGTGAACCGCAATTCTTTATGTTATTATCTACCATTAAATTAACGATTCATTCTAAACTCAGAGCCTGACACTAGAGCCCAGCAAAATTGCTTCAAAGAGTCTGAACCTCGTTCTAGAAACTTAGTCCCTACTTTAATTTCCTCAGGATCCGGTTCTCTGCCAAGAATTAATTTAAATGATTCTTTTACTTTATTGATATCGGAATCTTGCTTCTCAATGATTGATAGAGTGAGATTATCTTCAGAAATGAATAGTGCCTCTATTGTTTTATTATTACTCAAAAATAGGGCCTGCTGAACTGTCGGCGAATAGACTTCAGGGAAGAGATCAGGGAACTTAACTGCAAATTCTCTACGTAATTTTTCTGAATCTACATTTTTATATTTTCCACTCGAATCCGGATAATGCCCCATTGCTATCAGCATTGATTTGGAAAATGCCTCAGCAGAAATAGGATTGATTATATGATAGCTAAAAGTTTGAGGAAGTGGTTTCACTGTTGCCTGAACGAAAGATGACAACTGGTAAGTTCGGCTCATTAATATTGATCGAATGAGTCGACGAACATCATAACCAGAACTCGTAAAATCACGCGCCATCCATTGTAACAACTCTGGATGACTTGGAGGATGCGCAGAATCCATTAAATCGACTGGATGCACAATGCCTCGACCTATCAGAAGCGCCCAAACTCGATTAACAAATGCCTCAGATAATGAGGAGTTTTTATCACTGAAGGCTAATTCAATAAGTTTCTGCCTCCTAGAAAATTTTGGGACTGGAGCACTATCAATCTTAATCAAATTATAACCCTTCTTGTCTTTATTTTTTTTCTCAAACCACGCCTCGGAAGGAGATGTCACATAAAGATCTGAATTGTCTTGATGTGATGCGTCCACGGCTTCCTTAATAGGTTCATTTCCTAAAAGAACCAACTCACTTGCGAAACTCTCTCCACTAAGGTCAGCGTACTTGGAATGACCGCCAGTCGCACGCTCAGCAACACGCATGCCTTTATTTGTTTGAACATTAATTGATCTACTAAAAAAAGACACCATTCCCCAATAGTGCCGCTGTTCAATTTCCGGAGAAACAGGGTGATCATGGCACTGAGCGCACTGTATTTGTTTTCCCAAAAGAGCTGACATTGTCAATTTAGCCATCTCCGAATGGTCATTTTTCTGCTCAAAGAGGAACCAAGAAGCACCCGATTCCACACCTTCCTTAGGACGAGATAAAACTAGATCCTTAGCCACAAGATCCCATGGACGATTTGTCCGAAAAACCCATGCCAGATAATCCAACCAACCATTTTTTTCACGATCACCTCGATCCTTTTTCTTTACCGATTCACGACCAAGAAGAATAGCATTAAATGTTTCTGCCATGTAAGAGAAATGCTCATTTTTCAGGAGAAGCTTATCTATAAGTTCGGCCCTCTTATTTGGAGATTCATCTGCAAGGAAATAATCCAACTCCTCTCGTGATGGGATCCTACCGATAACATCAACATGAACTCTTCTACAAAATACTTCGTCTGAACAATTCAGTGACGGTTCAATTCCTTGTTCGGACCAAGACTTCTCAATAGCAAAATTAATGGCCTGAACTGAAGAAATATTTTCAGGCATTTCGAATTTTGGTGAAGAATTACGTTTAACTGCAGAATCTGCATCCAATCCTTCAATCCATGATCTCAAATCCTTAATATTCCTTTCATCCAATTGACCTTTTGGTGGCATGTGGGGATCACTCCCTTTCAATACAACCCTAAACAAAGCACTCTCCTCAGCAGAACCATGTACAATCACAGGGCCACTTTCACCTCCCTCAATCAATGATTCATAGGAACGAAGATCGAGTCCTGCTTTTTTCTTAGCTCCGCCATGACACTTGACGCAATTGGATTGAAATATTGAAGCAATATCTGTGTCCCAAACATCAGCCGTCAATGACCCCTGAGCCAAAATAAGGATAGCAATATAAGAATTAATTCGGAGCACCTGTATAAAATATATAATCTGCTATTATGATAGTTCAAATTTTGGATTCTTTTAAAGCCTTAGAATAGACTCTTCTTCTCTTGTGTGTCCGATAATCATAACCATCCCACATCGTTAGAACTTGTGAATTTGTTTCCAGTTCACCGTTCGTTTCGGCCCACTTTAAACCATTCTCGAGAGCAGTTTTATGCATTTCGTGCATTAATATGGAATTTAAGCCTGCACCACGAAATTTGTTAGTAACAGCCACTAGGCATAAATCGAGCACGTCATTCGATCTCATTGCCAAAAATATTTTCAGCCAACCAAAAGGCAATAACTTTCCTCCTGAAAGCTGCAGGCCCTTTGATACAGACTCCATGGCGACCCCTGCGGCCACAATATCGCCTTTTTCATCGACAACAATTTTCACATATTTCGTTTCAATAAATGAAAAGAAATGACCAATTAAATAATCAATCTCTTCATCTGAAAGAGGCGCAAAATCATGCAATCCGGAATATGCCTCATTAATTAATTCAAAAAATTCCTCACCCCTCGCTATAAGCTCTTTCTTTGATCTAGCAGACCATAAAGAGAGGCCTTTCTTTTTTAATACGTAGGATGAAATTTTTTCTACCCGAGGATCTGGCTCTTTTGAAATTTTGATTCGATGTTCCAGGTAATCGACTTCCTTCACATAACCATAGTTCTCAATATGCTTTTTATAGTACGGGTAATTATAACTAGAAATCGCTGTGGGCAATTCATCGAACCCTTCAACAAGAATACAGTTCCTATCAAAATGCCCAGGACCCAGTGGTCCTTCAACTAGATCCAACCCTTTTCCATGCGCCCAGCGCTCAACCTCTCTGAGTAAGATTTCACAAACAGATGCATCATCAATAAAATCAATCATACCGAATCGGACTGCTCCTCTTCCTCTGATTTGATTATCTTTTCTGTTAATATAAGCGGCCACTCTTCCCACTATTTTTTCGTGTCGATAGACTAACCAATAGTCGAAATCTGATAGATTAAGAGAAGGGTTATTTTCAGGAATCAAACTCTTAAGTTCCTCCATCATTAGTGGAGGCACCCAATATTTAGAACCCCTATATAAATCATAAGGGAATTGAACAAACTTTCTTAGAAGTCCCTTCTTATGGACTCTAATAACTTTTAAATCAGAACTCACAATAGAGAATAAAAACCTAAAGGTAAAAGAACTTCAATACCGCATAAAGCATATGAACCTATGAATATTGAATATTGACGATAAGAGGGTAAATGCTCCAAAATTCTCTCATAATGCAAAAACAAATTAAGAAATTCAACCGACGCAACTTTCTTAAAAAATCCGCAGCAACTGTCCCTTTACCTCTATTCATACCCTCATCAGCTTTTGGAGCCAATGAACGAATCAATTTTGCTGGTATCGGAATGGGAGGAAGAGGCAGAGGAGATTTGAACTCGTTCCTAGGATTCAGTGAGATTCAGACAAGCGCTGTATGTGATGTGGTACAGTCACACGCAGAGCAGGCCAAGAGTTCAGTGGATAGACGATATGGTAATAATGATTGTAAGACATATATCGATTATCGTGAAATTATCATGCGCGATGATATCGATGCTGTCCTCATAGCTACTCCCGACCATTGGCATGCAAAAATAGCCATTGAAGCGATGACATCCGGAAAGGATGTTTTTTGTGAAAAACCTGAAACCTTAACTATCCGCGAAGGCCAAATGATGCGAGATACTGCTCGAAGGTTCGGACGTATCTTTTCCGGAGGGAGTCAACGGGTCTGGGGTGATTATAACTGGTTCCACCGCATGATCTACGGTGGAGCCATCGGTGAAGTCAAAGAAGCATGGGTCAATGTAGGAGGCCCTTCAGGAGAATGTTATCTTCCTCCTGAACCATTACCAAATGGTGTGGACTGGAATCGATGGCTCGGACCAGCACCTTGGCGACCCTATCACCCTGCATTGACTAGGGGAGGCTTTAGACCTTTCCGGGACTACTCAGGAGGAGGCATGACAGACTGGGGCTGTCACGGTTTTGGAGGAGCGTTGTTTGCCTGTAACCTACATGAAACAGGACCCGTAAAAATAACACCACCTGACGGTAAGGACGTGCAACAACTCACCTATGAATTTGCCAGCGGAGTAAAGATCTATCATGGAGGCGGCTGGGGAGGAATATTGTCTTTTCGCGGCACTGAAAATGAAATTCCATTTAGAAATAACTCAAAGAACCGACCCAGTCCCCCGTCCGTTCACATCCCAAACTACAAAGGACAAGGAGGATTGTCCGGTGATTTTATACATTGCGTTAAGAGTCGGGAAAAACCATTCAGAGACATTGAGAGAGCACATCGAACTGCAACGCATTGCCATTTAGGAAACATTGCTTACTGGCTCAAAAGGGAAATTACATGGGACCCTGATAAGGAGGAAGTTCTCGGTGATCCTGAAGTGTCACGATGGCTCGACAGGCCGAAGCGGGAACCTTTCACGATAGGATAATCACTAAGATAAATCATATGAAATATTTAATATCAATCCTCTCTTTGCTATCACTTTCATTAGCATTGAATGCAGACGAGCTTGATGAGAAACTTTTATTGGCCGGAAAATTCGTTGACGGGAACCCAGCTGATGCCCTGAAATTCATCGAATCAAAAGCAGTAGAATCTCTTCAAGATTCACAATTAAGAAATTCTCTCGAAGAAAAAATAATAAATTCATTAGGAACAGCAAATTCCAGAAGAGGTAAGGATTTTTTATGCCGTATGTTACGAATAATGGGTACACGAAAGTCCATTCCTTTAATGCAAAAATTGCTTAAAGATCAGGAAATCGGCCACATGGCAAGGTACGTATTGGCCTCAATGCAATACGAAGAGGCCGGAGCTGCTCTTCACCAATCACTAGACACGGTACAAGATAAATTAAAACAAGGAATCATCGATAGCCTAGGCGATATCCGCTATAAAAAAGCAGTTCCAGATCTCATTAAATTACTAGATACAGCCTCAGTTTCCAATAACGCAACGCGCGCCCTTGGCCTAATCGGTGGAGATAATGTGGGCGAACTTCTCGTCCCGAGATTAAGCAAGACAACAGGGAAAGCGTACCGGTGCACGGTCCAGGCTCTTCTCAGATGCGCTGAGAGTTACCTAGAACAAGGGGACAAAGAAAAGGCATTATCCATTTATAATCATTTCACAAAATCAGAAACTGACTCCTACGTTATATTGGCCGGCTTGAGCGGTGTAGCAAAAGTAAATGGTGAGTAGGCTGTTCCTCTTCTGACCGAAGCCATTAAGAGTGGTAATAATGAATTAGCCAATGGAGCAGCTTCAATCATAGCAGAATTAGAGGGAGTGAACATTGGGTCAAAACTAAAATCCTTACTTGAATCCGCACCGGCAAACATGCAGATACTCCTTATCGGATCGCTTTCAGAAAGAGAAGACAAATCCGCGATTCCCTCAATCACAAAATTAACAGAAAGTGAAAATCTCGAGGTCAGGTTATCAGCTATTCAGGCCTTGGGAAAGATCGGAAACGGCTCCTCAGTCATCCCTCTAGCAACGATAGCTTCCTCAACAAGCGGTCATGAGAGAAACGTTTCAAGAAGTGCTCTATCAAATCTTAAAGGTAATGATGTTCAAAATGCATTAAAAAAACATCTTAAGGAATCTTTACCTGAAATTCAGAGTGAATTAGTGAGAGCCATAGCAACACGGGCTGAATCAACAGCAATGAATGAGCTTATGATTCTTGCTAAATCTAATACTCCAGAAATTCGAAAAGAGGCCATACGCGGTATAGGCAACCTAGCCGATCAGAGTCATCTCGATCAAATATTAATACTTCTATTAAATCCAAAAGAAGAATCTGATCGGAATGATATTGAATCCGCAATTGCTTATAGCTTTAGGCGAATATCTGACAAAAAAATACAAACGGACGCTCTCACAAAAGCTTTGGAGAAAGCTGATGAAATCGCCAAACCTTCAATCCTTTCGCTGTTGGGAAGGGACCCTAATGAACAATCTTTGCAATTACTTATCTCGGCCCTAAAAGAAACCGAATCAATTCAGCTAGCCGCTATCGGAGCACTGACCAAATGGCCAAACCACGGCCCGGCAAATGATCTCTTAAAAATTGCATCCGAAGAAAAAAACCCCAACAGGGACGCCGCTCTTAATAGTTATATTATTTTATCCTCAAAATCTCCGAACCCAACCCTGTCTTACAGGAAAGCTTTAGAATTAAACAACTCAACAGCCACTGCAAAAAAAGTTCTAGCAGGACTAGGACAGAGCGGAGGAATACAATCACTAGAAATCATTAAGCCTTACCTAGAGAATTCCGAAACAAGTAATGAGGCAGCTTTGGCCGCGACTCAAGTCGCGAAGAGAATAAAGGATTCACATACTGATACAGTTCGCACTATCTTGACAGCCATTATCAAATCTAATGCGTCGAAATCCGCAAAGAAAGAGGCTACCGATTTACAATCAGAACTGGATCTTTATAAAGACTACATTCTTGACTGGCGAATCACGGGGCCATATTCAGTGAAAGGAAAAGATGCCAAATATGTTTTTGATACGGCTCTGGCTCCTGAAAAGGATTCAAAGTCTGTACGATGGAAAAAATTTAAGAATAAATTAAAATCTGAAAGATCCCTCTGGGCAATCGAGCTAGATTCAATTTTAGGACCTGAAGCTAATGCCGCTGCATATGCAATGACCAAAATATGGGCACCTGAGAATCTTAAAATTAACCTTGAAATGGGAAGTGATGACCACATTAAAGCATGGCTCAATGATAAAATAATTCATGAGTCTTTTTCAAATAGGAGCCTTGAACCTAGACAGTCCATCATTCCTGTTACCCTTTCAAAAGGGTGGAATCTGATCACCCTCAAAGTCGTCAACACGAGCGGGCCATGGGGACTTTGCTGCCGAATCCGGGGTAGAGACGGAAATCCTGTAGATGGACTGAAAATTGAATCCAAATAAATTACCATTACCTCTCTCAATCAACAAAATACGTCCTTTTGAATTATCGTTATTGACGAGACACAGTTAAAAACTGTTCAATCTAAAGATATGGCAAACACGAATACACATAACAGACGAACCTTTATTGGATTTGGCCTTGCAGCTTCCGCCGCATGCGCAACTCGGTCCCGGGCACAGTCACCTAACCAAAAATTAAATGTCGCCATCATTGGCGCAGGTGGACGAGGAGGAGCCAATACCAATGGAGTGAAAAGTGAAACAATCTACGCTCTGTGTGACACGAATCCGGGAGTCCTAAGTTCCGTAAAAGGACGACATCCAGGTGCTAAGACCACCAATGACTGGAGAACAATAGTCGACGATCCTGCCATCGATGCTGTAGTCATTAGCACAGCTGATCATCATCATGCACCGGCTGCAATTGCTGCAATGCGGAACGGTAAACACGTTTATTCTGAAAAGCCTCTCGCCCATACAGTCCAGGAAGCAAGATGGATGCAGGAAGAATACATCAAACGCAAAGACAAGATAGCGACCCAGATGGGCACACAAATTCATGCGACTGAAAATTACAGAAGAGCCGTGGAGCTAGTTCAGGCAGGAGCCGCTGGAACCATTAAAGAAGCTCATGTCTGGTGCGGCAGATCAATCAGTCCAGTTGGCGAGGAAGTTCTTCCTGAACAGCCTGTTCCCGATGGATTTAATTGGGAAACTTGGCTAGGACCTGCCCCTCAAAGAGCATATAACCAAGGCTATTGGAAAGGCGGTAATCTTAACTGGAACCGACGTTGGGACTTTGGAAATGGAGTCCTAGGCGATATGGGAAGTCATCTCATTGATCTTCCTTATTGGGCACTGGAACTTTCAAGACCTAACAAAGTAAAAGCAGAAGGACCCAAAGGTGACGAGGTAGCCGCACCTCCTTCTCAAATCGCTACATGGCATCATCCGGATGCAAATGTCGGAGGTGGAAAACGCGGAGAAATTGATCTCATATGGTATCATGGCCCTCAAGGAATGAAGACAATGGCCGAACGGCTCCAGCCAAAACTAGGCAAAGACACAAATATATCGAAGTGGCATATCGGCGTGGCCTTTGTAGGTGATGAAGGAATCGTTGTTTCAGATTATGGGAAAATCGTCCATAGCCCGAGAGAAAAGTTTAAAGATTACAAGAGGCCCAATCCATCAATTGTAAAGTCTTTGGGCCATCATAAGGAATGGATAAACGCCTGTAAGGGAGAAGGAAAGAGCCTATGCAATTTTGAATATTCAGGTGCCCTTATCGAACATAACTTACTAGGCAATCTCGCTCACAGGGTCGAAGTCGGAAAAGAATTCGAATGGGACGCTGAAAAATTCGAAATCACTAATGATAAAAAAGCTACCGAACTTCTTAGCAAGACTTACAGAAAGGGTTGGGAAGTATCCTAGTACTCTTAACCCCTCAAGCTAAATAAATAGGCTAGTAAGTCAGCTATATCATTTTTACTAAGGCTCTGAGCAGTAGGAGGCATTAAACTTCCAATCTTCTCAACCTTTTCAATAGCATCCCGTGATATACGGTGCATGCCAGCGCCTGCAAAGTCTCTGAGAAGAATCTTATCCTCTTCTCGGCTAGCCTGCTCATAACCCTGTAAAGTCTGTGATTTTTTTGTCACTACCCTTGTCAAGGAATACCCCTCCTTGACCTGAAGAGTGGGCCACATGACCTCAGTGACAATTCTATCAAATGGCACGCCACTCCCTAGAGCCGAAAGATCAGGACCAATTATTCCGCCAACGTTACCTACCTTGTGACAGGCAACGCATCCAAGTCCCGCAGATTTAAATAGATCAGCGCCCTTTTTTATATCACCGGCATTACCAGCTCTGACATATTCACGAACATTTGAATCCGTGAATTCAATTCTTGGTGCCGGTATACCTGCTAACTGATCAAGACTCGAAGACAGCTCTGGACTCACTAGGCCCTTAGCTATCCATGCCTGTCTTATTGATAATACCTGATCTTTATTAATTGAAGTTTCAGGTAATTTATCTGCTAATAATTCCATGGCACTGTTCCTGGAAGCAACGGCATCAAATAGCTGTGATAACTGCTCAGAATCCAATCCCTTCTTCAAGAGATCAACTGCCAATTTGATCCCATTAGGAATGTCCATGCTAATCACAGAGCCGACAGCATCTAACTGACAAGGATCATTATCATTAGCCGCAATTTTCAAACTGATTTTAAGTGCATCTTTACCACCAATTGAACCCATAGACTTAAGTGCTTTTGCTCTGATTCCCCTATTTATATCTGCATTAGATGCTATAACTGAGATCTCCTTCATGAGCTCCTCAACTTCCCAAGATCCTATCAAATCAATGATTCCTTTTCTTATTTCTCGATCTTCAGTCTTAAGATAACTTGCCAACCTTTGATGAACTTCAAATTCGGGTCTCTGTTGACCTTTCAACGTTATCAATACTGATGGGTTAAGTTCCTCTAAATTTAAAACAAACTTTAAATCATCCTCATCTCCCAGAATGACAAGTGAACTGAGAAGGTTCGCTGTGGTTTCATCATTGATATTTTCTTTCTTAACAAGATCACGGATCTCCGAGATAATGGCTTTTGAATCAGACTGGCTCAATACATCTGAAAAGCCTGACTGATATTTAGCGATATCCAGATCACCTTCCCTAAAAGCCGGTATCCATATTGGCTTGAGGTGGTGAACTGCCTGAGAAAAAGCATAATTAATCCATTTGTCTTTTGGAACCTCAGCAACTGCAGCCGCAGCCAAAATAGAATTTGGTTCCGGTATTTGAGCACAAGAAAGAAGAACCTCCATCCTAACCCTAGGATGCTTGTCCTGAGCCAGACCTAATAATAGGTCCTGGTAACCTTCAAGCCTCGTGCCCCATCTGCCTATGACCCTAGCCGCATAAGCTCTTATTCTAGGGTCATCTGAATTTATATTTTTAATCAAAATTTCAGAATCAGGAACACTCAAAAACTCAAGGAGGGATAGAGCCTCCAGTAGATCAAGTCCTTCACGAGACACAACCCAATTGCGTAAAATATTAATGACTTTCGATTGATCTCTCCTCGAAAGTAATTGTTTTGCTTTGAGCCTTGTCCACCTTTCCGGAGAAGCCAGCATCTCAACCAAATTTTTATCTGCTAGGTTAACCAGTTCGGGCACTTTGAGGGCACCTTTCTTAGGTGTTATTCTCCAAATCCTACCATGTGTTTTATCCCTATCTGGATGCCTATAAAAGTCATCCTGATGGCATGTCAGAGGATTGTACCAGTCAACGACATATATGGCACCGTCAGGCCCAACTTTAACATCGATTGGACGAAAATTACGATGACTAGAACGAAGGATAGGTTCGCGCCAATTCACTTTAAAGCCTCCACCATCAGATGAAACCGCAAATCGGCTCACTTGATTTTTTTTATAATCACCTATAAGAAAATCACCTGCCATTTCAGCAGGTAAATTACTCGCACCCAAACAATCTATACCACAGTAACCTCCAGGACGACCGATGCGAGGCAGGCGTAGCCGTCTTTTGGCCGGAATCGATGCCGGAGTAAGGTAAGATACACCACCGGCCCCATCGATCACAAATGATTGACCATAATCATCGAAAGCAACTCCCCACGGGTTACCAGGACCCATGAAGTCATCCAATAAGGGATCCAACTTAAGTTCATCTGGTCTCAATCTATATACACCAGCCTGAAACAGTGAGGATACACCATGTGGCGTTTCAACTCGAGATTCTACTCCATCACCCTGACAAAACCAGAGCTCTCCGCCCGGAGACCAAGCAAATGAATTCATGGTTTGATGAGAATCCCCATTTCCAAAACCACTCAAAACCAGCTCCTTGTTTCCTTCCCAGTCAAAGTGCAATAATTCAGTATTGTGTCCAACATAAACCCCATCAGCTCCCACTTCCATTCCGGTAGGAATATTAAGACCTTTTGCAAATATGCTCGATTTGTCGCCTACTCCATCACCATTAAGATCTTCAATCATAATGACCTTATCATTGGGCATGACCCCAGGCTCAATTTGGGGATATACATCCGAACATGCCACAAACATTCTACCTCTAGCATCCCACCTCACGGATAAAGGATTTGCTATGCCATGCGTCTCGTCAGCAAAAAGATTAACTTCAAACCCATCCATCACATCAAAGGATTCGAGTTCTTTTTTAATATTCGCCTCACGAGAACCTGTCCTCTTCGGTGCAGAGGCCGGTACATTCTTTAATCCTTTTCGGATATTAGATTCTGCGTTTTCTATAAGTTTTGGAAACAATTGCCATTCCTCCTTGAACGAGGGGAGGCCCTCAGCCGCATTTGAAAAAACCCGTTTACTATCATCTCCAAAGAGACACTTCCAGTTTGCTGGCCTCCAGTAATCATACCAGAGACGATGTTTTTCCCTCACTAAAAGAATTAGGTTCGTTGGGGGCTTTTCACCAAGTTCTTCAGCAAAGTTCCCTTTAATGAATGGTATCTTTTTTTTATTTGCGAGAGACTCAATACCTTCAGTGTATTTATCAAGAAATTGATCATTAGCTGAATCCCATTCAAAGGGCGAAGGAGCAAGAATGACAACTCTTCGGTCCTCTGACTGTAATTCGGTAATGAGTTTCTCATAAGACTCTAAGAATTCTTTAAGGGCAATTTCTCCATTGAGAGACTCCATTTTGCCAAACTGGGAAATGACTACATTAGCACCTACTCTTTTGAGTTGTTCGTTAAGGCTTCCGAACGCCTCCCGTCTCCATCTTTCACGGACTGTACTTTGAAAGAAAACAGTATCCCCTTCCCAAGCCAAATCCCTGAATTTAATATTTAAATCCTTAAAGCGGTGAGTGATCGCTGCTTCTAATGCTCCCTCTTTCTGAGCCCTTACCAAATCAGCTCCTCCAAGAAAAGCAACTACGTCTCCGTCTTCCAATTGAAGTGGTTTAGCGGAAGCTGAGAAAATAGAAAAAAATAAAATCGCTAATAGCCTAATCATCATATTATTGGTTTAGTTTGACTCCTTAATTAAAAGCAAACAGCGGTGATTTCACCTCATTTTATAAAGTTCGATCCATGGGTCAATTCTTTTCCCATGCCCCCATAACAAGAGCCCTAATCTACGGTACCCATGTCAACCCACTCACCTATTTTTGATGATTTCAGAGACGCATCAGTAAAGAGCTGAGCTTTGAGACCATCAACTAGGTTAGGTGCATCCACTTCTAACTGGGACTTACCACCCATCACTTCACGAAGTGCAGGAATGACCCATTTCTCAAACCGGTTACCTATATCAAATCCTCCGGGATCTACCTCCTTAACAACTTCAACTGAATTATCTGGGCGACCAATCGTTACCTTACCATGGAACCGGTCAACCGTTAAAGAAGCACTGGTGCCATGTAACTCAAGCTCAGGAACAAGACCCCTACGAAGAAAGGGAGCATGCGATAAGACAATGGACCCAACGACTCCCCCTTCAAATTCCCAGGCAATGTTGGCATAATCAACAGTATTACCTTTCCTTGAAGATATGCCATCAGTTACCTTGCCCCTACAATCAAGTGCCTCGGTAAGATTCACATTACCAAAATCAAGTTTTGCTGGAGTAATAGTATCAGCATGAGCAAGGACCCTGGTCGCATCTTTCCCAATTATCCATCTCACTGTGTCATAGGCATGAGATCCGACATCGGCGATTGTTCCAGATGATGAAAGGGAAGGATCATCTCTCCAAGTCAATGCCATGTCAGATGGGCGCGGATTATGCCATCGGTATATGACAGCTTTCACTTCCCCAATGGCTCCACTTTCAACCAATTCCTTGGCCGCGATAAAACCAGGTGACCATCGGGTCCATAGAGGCACAAAATGCGCTAACGTCTCCTTGTCCAGATATGCTTTGAGCATCTCCCTAGCCTCTCCAACATTCATGGCCAAGGGTTTTTCGCAAAATAAGTGCTTACCGGCAGCCGCGGCGGCCATCACAGCTTCATGATGAAGTGCGTCAGGAGTCCCAACGACCACATAGTTAACATCAGGATGTTCTATGACCTGTCTCCAGTCATCAGTTGCAAGGTCAGCTCCATCCTCAATGGCTGCTCTTTGTAGAGGCTCTTTGCGCCGGGCACAAACCGCAACGATCCTCACCCCATCGCATTGGCGCATTTCCGCGCGGTAAGGCTCGCCTATGTACCCAGTTGCACCAAGAACACCTACACCAACGGGATGAGGTTCAGTACTCATAAATTTATCGTTTTACTGAAATGTCCTTGAACGCGACTATCATCTTGTCACCGCCGTGAAGCTGAAAACCAATGTAGCCCTTATCGAGCCTCTTTGCCTTTTCATTATCAATGACCTCAGATGCAATTTTACCATTGATTGTAAACCATAGTCTGTTGCCCTTAGCATAAACAACTACCTTGTTCCAATCTTCCGCCTTAGCATCACTAGGCTCAAAGGCATTATCTATCTCTCCAATTTCTTTCTTACCATTCTCATTTATGGTGACTTTGTGCCCCCTCTTAGCAAGATAATCACCTCGATTATTCTCATGAAAGTCCCAAGCTCCTAAGACCTTATCACCGATCCCAATGTGCCCAATGTCAGCATGGTATCCATGCAATCTGCTAGCCTTACCTTTGACCGGATGACTTCTTACTTCTACCCCAGTATTACCTTCGTCACTAATTAGCTTGTAAGAAAATCTAAGTTCAAAGTCCCCTAGTTGATCGTTAAACATTAGATAAGATTCTTGACCCTTACCACGACCAATGATCTGACCCTTTTCTACTGACCAGTTATTTGACTGTGAAGATGGCCGACAATTCCAACCGTCCAGAGTCTTTCCATCAAAAATTGACTCAACCCCATCTTCCGCATACGCAGGAATGAGCCCGCAAATTGCAACTACTAAGGAAAATAAAAATATAAACTTCATTTTTTTATAATAATTCTTTAATTAACAACAAAGCAAGACTCGCATCCTCAGTTATTTTAGGTCAAGTTTCATTTCAATGGTCAAGGAATCACTTTCACTCAACTCTCGCATCACCATCCTCGTGGTTGCTTTTCTTGGATGGTTCTTCGGCGGCATGCAAATTGGAATGACTAATCTGATCAACGATGCTACCAAATATCTGATCATTGAGTCAGGCTGGTCAGACAATTTGAATCCGGAACAGCTAAAGAACCTCATTTCTGACTGGTGGGCCTATCAGCAATGCGCATTCCTTTTCGGTGCTGCAGCGGGTGGCTATATTTTTGGAAAACTTGGAGATAGGATCGGAAGGACCCGCACACTTGGCATTTCAATTCTCTGGTTTTCGGTTATCACAGTACTTGCTTTCTTTGTTAAAGATCCACTTCAATTACTTTGCATTCGTTTTCTTGCCTGTCTGGGCATTGGAGGTTGCTGGCCAAATGGAGTTGCTTTGGTGTCCGAGTCCTGGTCTAAAATCGCACGGCCAGTCATGGCCAGTCTGATCGGAATGGCCGGAAACATCGGTATCTTTGCCTTCTCCATCATGTTCAATGCGGAATCATTTAGAGGTGTTTTTTTGATAGGTGCCTACTCAGTTCCCCTAGGATTAATCATTCTCTTATTTGTTAGAGAATCTCCAACATGGATAGCTTCCATAAACCAAGGCAGTGAAGAGAAAACTGAAAAATTAGTTTCCCCTTCAGTATTTAAAAAACCTTACCTCGGGGTCACCCTGATCGGTATCATTCTTGCTACTGTTCCTTTACTTGGAGGTTGGGGATGTTTTGCCTGGATTATACCTTGGGCATCTGAAGTCGGCTCACCCGAATTGAAAGCTCAAATTTTACAAACTCGTTCCATCGCCAGCATCATTGGTAGCGGTCTGGCTGCAATCATTGCCATGAAAATCGGGAGGCGGTCATGCTATTTTGTATCTTGTCTATTTGCTTTAATTATATCCCAATACATATTTCGGTTTGCTTCACCAACAGACTCCAGCTTTCTGATTTTTGTTGCTCTTTGGGGATTTTTTAATGGAATTTTCTTCGGTTGGTTACCGTTCTTCCTTCCTGAACTCTTTGAAACCAAAGTTCGAGCCACTGGTGCAGGAGTCAGTTTCAATTATGGACGAATTCTCACAGCAGCAACTATTTTCCTTACTCCTTGGTTGAGCTCCGAAGCCATGTTTGATGGCAACCACGCACAAGTCGGACAAATCACTAGTCTGATTTTCATTCTAGGGATGATTGCCGTGACATTGGCACCTGATACTAGTAAACGTGATATGAACAAATAATGATACGATTGGCGTTTCAATTATCTAATCATCAGGAGGATTTCCTAATTGCAGCATCATGGGTTGATGAAATTGAAATAGTCTGCATTGATGAAAATCCAGATGCGTTCGTGACTGACGATGCCGATATCCAATCCAATGGAAAACCTGTTCTCTTATACGGATCATCACCCATTGAGGGGAAACCTCTCATAGTCCCAGCATTACCAAAACGTTCCTTCCCAGAAGTAATTGCCTTACGGGAAAGTCTTGATTCTGGCGATTTAGGAAAATTAGGCGTTGTAAGAATGCACTTATGGAATCAACAAAACTCCAATGAGGTTCAAGAAATGGTCCATGCCATTGATTTGACTCTGTGGTTCTTTGGTACTGAACCTAAATATATTCATGGAACGACATCAGCTGAAAATGAGGTCAAATGTTCACTCGTTCATCTTGGATTTGAGTGTGGTGGAATGGCACTCCTTGATTTCACCAACTCAATGCCCACTGGTGATAATTACGAATCATTATGCCTCATCGGCTCAAACGGGGCAGCCTATGCGGATGATCACAGAAACCGTAATCTCTTTTTTAATGGCGGCGCACCTGACGCAAAATGCCCTGATACCAGCATGGATTTCATTGGGCCCATGCTGGAAGACTTCACTAAAAGAATAAAGACTGGCGCGGATTTGGAAAGTAATTCAAAGAGTTACAATGAAGCATTCAAAATATTTTCAGAAGCCGGGTAAAATATTATTTTAAATGAAGCGCACTGATAGAGAAAAAGAACATTATAGAGTAGGAGTTTTGAGCGTGGTCAAACATGACTATCTACCACGCGCCATCGCCGCACATCCAAGATTTAATTTAAGTTTCGTCAGTGATGAAATCTCCAGACCAGAATGGACACATGAAAGGAATCAAAAATTCGCCGATGAATTTGGAATCCCTTATATAAAAGACATCTTCGCGGCAATAAAAGATAATCAAATCGACGCCGTTGCCGTGAGTCCTGAAGCCGAGAGACACTGTGAACTGGCTATCATTGCAGCTGAGGCCGGTTTACATATCGTGGTTGATAAGCCCCTTTCCACGCACACTCATAAATGTGACAAACTCATTGATGCCGTTAATAAAAATGGAGTCCGTTGCCTAGTCTGGAATCGCAACTACTTACCCGCACTCATTCAAGCAAATAAGAAAGTAAATTCAGGTGAGCTCGGTCAATTATTATCAGTTCACTGTGATTTCTATTTCTCAAAAGATGCTGGCTCACCGATTGGCTCAAGGAAAGCCAATGACCCCCCGATCGAATGGCTGGACAGACAACTGGAAGCCCATGCCGACGGATCTGATGGTGGGGTAGGAACTGAGCCGATGGGCGAGCTCGAGGTTGAGGGGATTTACCCGTTAGCATATATAAAAATGTTAACGGGAGGGGCCAAAGTTAATCATGTATTCGCACGGACAAAGTCCCACTTTCATCAGGCTCACTTCGATAACGATGTTGATGACCTTGCAACGGTCACTCTCGAAATCGAGGGTGGCATAACCGGTTCACTGAGTATAGGAAGAATCGGGGCCGCGTCCCATCCCGACATTGGTGAAATTAAACTGCATATAATAGGAACAAAAGGTTCAGCGGTCATTTCAGAGGCCAGGCCTGAAGTCTCAATCTATTACCGAGATCAACCAGTGACGGAGTTCAAGAACCAAAGAATCGCAGATAAAAATAATTACCTGCTTGCAGAAAATTTCGCACGATCTATTGATGGAACGGAAAAACCCATACTTGATTGTATTGAAGCTAGAGACATTTGTGCAACTGTCAGCGCTGCGATTGATTCATCCAGAGCAGGGAAACCTGTTAAAGTTGATAATAGAAAAAAATGAAACCCGAAAATTTCCAAAGTGCACTGCGATCAGAAGATCGCATCTACGGCACTCTTGTAGTTTCCACTTCCCCATTCTGGCCCAAGATAATTGGAGACTGCGGACTCGACTTTGTGTTCATTGACACAGAGCATATCGCCATTAGTCGAGAAACTCTCAGCTGGATGTGCCGAACCTATTCGGCCATGGGAATTCCCCCACTAGTCAGAATCACAGACCCGGACCCGGACCGTGCCACCGTCGCATTGGATGATGGAGCCGTTGCCATCGTTGCCCCTTACATTGAAACTCCGGAACAAGTTCAGGCTCTCAGAGGAGCGACAAAGTTTAGACCCCTCAAAGGAAAGAAACTCGATCAGTGCCTGAACGGAGAAAAACTTGATAAAGAATTAGATAATTATATAGCAAAGAACAATGCCAAAAATGCTTTAGTTATAAACATTGAAAGTGTAGAGGCCATGAGCAGAATGGACGAACTCATGGGAGTTGAAGGTGTAGATGCGGTTCTAATTGGCCCTCATGATTTGTCATGTAGCATTGGGCTACCTGAACAGTATGATCATCCTGAATTTTTAAAAGCCACAGAAAAAATAATTACCAAAGCACGCTCGCTTTGGATTGGTGCAGGCCTGCACTTCTGGGGAACTAACGATGAACATGTGCGTTTCCTTGACATGGGTGCTAACTTTCTAATCCACAAGGCCGATGCAATTTATTTTCGTACCGGCCTAAAGAAAGAACTGTCAGAGATCCGAGAAAGAATGGGAGACTCAATACAAGAGTCGAACGAGGGAGAGACAGCAATTTAAAATCAGAAAACCAACTAAATGGGCACCTATTGGCAATTATTAAAGTTGGGAATTTTTTGTCTGATAGCATTAATGAATGCTTCAGCTAAGGAATCTGCATTCATAGAGGATATTGATCTAACATCCAGATTACTTGCCGGAATTTCAGTCCCAGAGGAAAAAGATATTATCTTGACCGAGAACTGGAAAAAGCATGAACAATTAATGACAAAGGCCTGGAGCCGTTATAAAAAATCCAACCTAAGACCAATGAGATCATGGTCTGAAAAAAAAATAAGTGATTCAAATCGATCTGAATTCATAAGGTATCCATTCAGCGGCCCCGACATACTTCATGCTTTGTATATGTTTCCAGAAGCAAAGAATTTTATACTCTGCGGACTTGAGCCTGTAGGCAATTTCCCTAAGTCAGATATCCTTAGGGGGGGGGATTCCAACCAAGCGCTTGAAGAAATTCGCAAGATTCTAGAAGAAAGCTTACGTTTCAGTTTCTTTAAAACAAAAGATATGAGGGCAGAACTCTCAAAGTCCTTCTACAATGGCACTCTTCCAATCATGTGCCTTTTCTTGTCAGGTTCTGGCTTCACCATCAAAGAGATTAATCCCATTGAACTGAATAAAGATGGAACCATTAGTGAATTAAATGATACTCAATCAAGTATTGATGCAGTTCGAATCAGAGCCGTTCATGAAAATGGAAGAGAGGTTCGAGTAAATTATTTTCAAACCAATATTTCCAATGGCTTGATTTTGAAGTCAGGATTTTTGAAATACTTAGAATCAATTCCAAAAGGAAAAAGCTATGTCAAAGCCGCGTCCTATCTAATGCATAAAAGTTATTTCTCTCAAATACGAAATCATTTATTATCCAGCTCAACGACTATCATTCAGGACGACTCTGGCATCCCAATGAGACATTTCAACCAATCCTCTTGGCAAATGAAATATTTTGGAACTTATACAAAACCCATTGAACTCTTTCAGGATCACTATCAACCAAATCTAAGAGATATCTACAAACAGGAATCACAAAGGTTACCTTTCGGGACCGGATACAGTTGGAGAAAAGGACAATCAAATCTAATAGTTGCAGAACAATTAAAAAAAGGGAAAGCACCAAGAGCGACTCTCGTTGCTAGAAAAGTTATTCCTAAAAAAGAAAATGTAACAACTATAAATAAATCGAGGACAAAATCACTCGATCTTAGTCTGAGACTCATTGCCAAATCTGTCATTACAAAGGAATACATGACTGATAAAAACAATGCTTTCATATTAAATGAATACGTCATAGTGAGAGATAACGAAGGGAATCAGGACGTGTCAGGCCAAAAAATACGCGTTGCCAGGACCGGTTTGTTTAAAGGGAAAAAAATGCCAGAACACTCGATCGGATCAATCTTTTCTGTTAAATTAGACCCATTATCTAATTATCCTTCACTCATGGAATGGCCAATCAAAAATGATTTACCTAATTCAAAAGACCATATTATCTATGTCCCATCCCAATCTTAATACGATGAAAATAATCACCCAATACTCACTGATTTTCTTTTTGCCATTTATTCAGTTAAGAGCAAAAGAAGATCTGACACCTATATGGTCCCATACAAAAACAATTCAATCTCCCGAAAGTTGTTACCTTGATAAAGGATCTGGATTTCTATTCGTTTCACAAATAGGCGCTGGCGGAGGAGCCGGAAAAGACGGTGATGGTTGGATATCTAAATTAAATACAGATGGAAAGATCATTAAAAATAAGTGGGCCACTGGATTAAATGCGCCGAAGGGACTTCGAAGTACTGGAGAAACCCTATGGGTCACTGACATTGACAGAATCGTAGCGTTCAATATCAAGAACGGAAAACAGACTCATTCTGTAAAAATAGCCAATGCTAAATTCCTTAATGATCTGGCCTGCGGCGAAGATGGCACCGTTTACTTCAGCGACATGATCGCAAGTATCATTTATCAATACAAAAATAATGAAGTCTCAATCCTCGCACAGGGAACGGAAATTGAACATCCGAACGGCCTCCTAGTTGAGGGTAACAAACTGATCATTGGTGCTTGGGGGCTGGAAATTCAGGATGATTGCACCACAAAAAAACTTGGCCGGTTACTGTCTTTGGA
>JAAZZC010000273.1 GCA_014239335.1 Verrucomicrobiales bacterium | reverse complement strand
TAATTCGGCCAATCCTCGTTGACGCATTAATATTTTAAGCAGAGATTTTGTAACTGCTAAAAAGTAGTTAATGAAATGCTGAAATTTGTGGCAAAGAATTGAAATACCCACTTTTACGCAATATACGTAAAATAGATCTTAGTGCATTGGATGTCAGCGGTCCAGGGCTGCTTTATTGATTCAGTAAACTAGGATATTAGAATACAATTATGAACTAGCTGAGTCCCTTAGATACTCAAAGGAATACTGATAAAGCCTGAATGAATTAAGCTTTTGCCTCAACAGGTGCTTCTGCCTCCGTGGTCTGGACAAATTGATCGACCCAAGAGATAAATGCCATAGGGGCAGAATCGCTCTCACGTGGTCCCAGTTTAGTGATTCTTGTGTATCCGCCGACCCGATCAATTGATGCTGTAGCAACTTCATTGAAGAGCTTTGTTACACTTTTCTTTTGCCTTAGGAATGCTAATGCCTGACGGCGATAATGAACTCCTTTTGCTTTTTCTCCTGCTGAATCTGCAGCGATACCCTTTTTCCCTAAAGTAACAAGCTTTTCGACAACGGGCCTGAGTGCCTTTGCTTTTGCTAAAGTTGTTTTGATTTGGCCCTCTTCAATTAGGCTGCAAGCTTGATTAGCTAGCAGAGATCGGCGATGGGCTTTTGGGCGCTGAAGTTTGCTGGTTTTATTACGGTGTCTCATGAGATTGCCGGTTTTATCGTCACTTTTTGCAGCTAAGCGCTGCGCAAGGGGTGCCCATTATAGGTCAACAATGCCCTCGCGCAACGCGAATTTGTTCACTTATCTGATGAATTTTATGTTAATCGTCCAAGTTTGCGGCGATGAGGTCCTCAAGTCCTGGGCCTGCAGTCTGCAACGGAGCATGTAAGGTCGCTGGACCGAATCCTTGCTCCAGTAGGCTCGGATCGAGTTGCATTCCGAGAGAAAGCCCAAGTTCCATCAGCTTGTCTTTAATTTCGTTCAGGGACTTCTTACCGAAATTACGATATTTTAGCATTTCAGCCTCTGATTTAAGGGCCAGCTGTCCTACTGATGTGATGTTTGCATTGTTCAAGCAATTTGCAGCACGGACAGAGAGTTCAATCTCATTAACACTCATATTGAGAAGTTTGCGAAGCTCTGCATTTTCCTCGCTTTCAGATTCTGGCTTGTTATCAAATTCGATTTGATCGTCATCGTAGTTAACAAAAACGTCAAGGTGATGACGTAAAATGGCGGAGGATTGAGTGAGGGCTTCGTGGGGCTCTAGGCGACCATCAGTCCAGACCTCTAGGATGAGTTTATCGTAGTCAGTTCTTTGACCGACACGGGTATTATCAACTGAATATTTAACACGTGTGACGGGTGAGAAAATAGAATCAATGGGAATGACTCCTATGGGCATGTCAGTTCTATTGTTGTCCTCTCCACTAGCAAATCCTCGACCGACCCGAACTTCCATCTCGCATTCAAAAGTAGTTTTGCGGTCCAGAGTGCAAATGACTTGATCCTTATTGACGACTTCGTACTGAGCGTCCTCAGTAATGTCTGCGGCGGTGACTTCGCCTTCCTTATTCACTTTGATGTCTAGCATCTTTGGATCCTTGTTCTCGAAGTGATTAAATTTCACTTTTTTAAGGTTGAGCACAATATCAGTCACGTCTTCAACGATGCCAGGGAGGCTTCCGAATTCATGTTGAGCGCCTTTGATTTTTACTGATGTTATTGATGCTCCTTCCAGAGAGGATAGCAGTACCCTCCTTAGTGAGTTTCCTACAGTGTGTCCGTATCCGGCATCAAATGGTTCAGCTGTGAAGCGTGAATAAGTTTCTGTGGCTGTATCTTCGTCCTTAATGAGGCGATCCGGCATTTCGAACCGGGCTAATCTTACTGGCATTTTTTCTTTTTTTTGGTTTGCCGGGTTTCCCCTGACGAGTGAGGTGAACTAGAATAGATTTTTCCAGCACCCAGGGACCTACGGCAGCTTATATTTCTCGCAGGCGGATATTTTCGAGGGGATACCCTATTTTGCAAGTACGGACTTGCTTAATTATATAAAAATTAACTAGTAAAATAAAAAAACCCGCCTTTCGACGGGTTTTTAAAATTATTTATCCTAATTTTATGAAGAAAATTACCAGCTCTGAGTTCTGCCGTTGCTGAACTTGCTTTGGAATCCAAGTTCAGGGGCCAGCTGTGCGTATCCGTGGTTTAAGTCCCACCAGATATTTTTTCCACCATAGTCAGGACCGTAGCTGCCTTTGTATGTTTCAATTGGGAAAGTCACAAATTCAAAGACTCCGTAACCAGTTCTTACTAAGCTACGGTAAGCTCCGTTGATTAATCCATAACTGGCCGCATATACAGTACCTTCTTCTTCAACGTTTCGTCTCCAAGTCGTTGGGACTTCATTAATTCCGAAAAGTATGTTTCCGACAGCGCGGGAAAGTTTACGTATTGGGGTTTGTTTGCCTCCAGGAGGTGACTGGATGTCCGCGATGGAGGTTCCAGATACCAGAAGGCTCGTAGCTAAGGCAAAAACGATAAGTTTTTTCATTATTTATG
>JAAZZC010000238.1 GCA_014239335.1 Verrucomicrobiales bacterium | reverse complement strand
TAAGGGATTTCATGAGCAAGCAGTAAAATGGTACAAGGGGGCAGTTAAAGAGAATCCAAAATTTGTTGATAGCCTTTCAAATTTAGGAGCGAGTTACATTGAATTAGGTAAAAACGATTTAGCTGTAGGCGTTTTGAAAGAAGCAAACAAAATCGATCCTAAGTCATTTCATGTGGCAAGCAATTATGCTGCAGCCCTTAGAGGAGTAGGCGATACTGATGGAGCTAAAAGGATACTGGAGAAATTTAAAGATCAGGAAATATCATCAGAATTGAATCCTTTAATGAGAGGCAAGCAATATGAAAGTCGAGGTGATTTTCAAGAAGCGATAAAGGCATATAGGTCTGCAATGAAAAAAAATCCATCCGGATTGTCTGCATATTCTAATTTGGGTTCTCTTTTCATTAGAATGAAGAAATTCGATGACGCGGAAATTGTTCTCAAGAAGGCAACCAAGATGAAGGGCGTTGATTATCTCATTTACCTGAATTTGGGATACGTTTATCTACAAAATAAAAATCCGGTAGAGGCCCAAAGGTTTTGTGAGGCAGCAGTTAAAATGAACTCTAATTCAGCCTTGGGATGGTCCAATCTGGGTCTTGCCCTTATTAGGCAAGGTAAGAAGGCAGAAGCACAAAAGGCATGGGAGCGTGCGCTTAGGATTGATCCAAAAAATCAGCAAATTCGAAAAAACTTACAGGCTATAGGGGTTACTAATAATGAGTAAAATTAGTTCTTGAGCTTGACCATTTAGAGATCCGGATCAACCGTTTGTTACCGACAAGAATTTAGCATTGATGTCTTACCTTAATGATCCCTCTTCAAACAGTGAGTTACGATTACAGGCCGTCCGTGGCTATTACGAATTGGAAATGTATGATGATGCATGGGGCGAGTTGAAAGAGGTTGAGAAGAGTTTCCCGGTAACCCCTTCTATCTTGCAGATGAAGATTCTTTTGTTGTTCAAGGATCAGAAATGGGACGAAGCGTACGGCTTGAGTGAGGAACTACAGCGGATGGAGCCGCAGAGCGGAGCAGGGTTCATTCAGGGAGCATATTGCCTCCATGAAATGAATCGCACAGACGAGGCCCTTGCCTTGCTAGAAGAAGCGCCTGAATCTGTTAGGAAGGATGCAATTTATTTTTACAACAAGGGATGCTATCAGGCCGTAATTGGTGATGTCGATACTGCTTTTGATTGTCTTAGAAAATCTTTTGAACTTGACCGGAGTTTATTAGATGTAGCTCGCAAAGATCCTGATCTGGTTGCGTTAAAAGACTCATTTTAACTTTGGGCATTAATTTGCGAATGGATGTTCTAGCTCTAAGAGAAGAAATTGAACGGATCTTTAAATTAAACTTTAAGGAAAGAGAAGAGCTAGGAGCCTCAGTGTCTGTATGGATAGGCGGAAGAGAAATTATATCTTTGGCTGCTGGCTACTGTGAAAAGGAGTGTATTAGGCCTTGGGATGAAACAACACTAGTACCTGTTTGGTCAGCGACTAAAGGTCTTGCTTCTGTTTGTGTTCTGAAAATTTTGGATGAGGAAGATCTTTCACTTGATACGCCAGTAGTTGAGATATGGCCTAAATTCGGTAGATCAGGAAAAGAAAATATTAGCTTTAAGGATGTGCTTACACATGGGGCTGGAATTCCTTCACTAAATGAACAGGCCTCTGTCTTTGATTATGAAGAGGTTATAAGAGCTATTGAAATGCAGGCTCCTTTATGGAAGATCGGGTCAGGTCATGGTTATCATCCCAGAACTTTTGGTTTTTTGTTGGATGAGTTTGTTCGGCGCTTAAAAGGCATTTCTTTAGGTCAGTATTTTAATGAGACTTTTGCAGTTCCGATGGGCCTGGAATTTTGGATAGGATTGCCGCAGGAATATCATCCTAGAGTGGCTACACTTTATCCCGGGAAAATGTCGAATCCTGATGAAGAAGAAGCTTTTTACAAAGCTTTCATGAATTCTGAATCTTTGACTCGTAAGGCTTTTGGATCTCCTACTGGATTGGGTGGTGTTTCAGGAATGAATTCACCTAATTCCTGGAGTGCAGGTTGGCCAGCGATGGGAGGAATCGGCACAGCCCGGGCTCTGGCCAAATTTTATTCAATGCTTGCGAATGGAGGAGAATGGGATGAGAAGAAGATCGTTTCGAGTGGCGTGCTTTCTCTAATAGAAGAGCCTTTAGTTGTAGGTGAAGATAAGGTGCTTTGTTTGGGTAATGCATTTTCTGCTGGATTGATGAAGGGCAGAAATGATCTTATGAGGCGTAAGCTTTTTGGAAGCTCTAAAAGTGCGTATGGCCATCCTGGTGCAGGAGGTTCTCATGCCTTTGCTGATCCAGAAAATTCCATAGCATTTGCGTACACAATGAATCAGATGAATTACGGAGTCCTTCCTGGCCCAAAAGCTATTGATATGGTTGATGCTATTTACCAATAGTTAATGTCGCTTACTTTGCAAAACCCAGACGGTAAAGGGGCCTTGAGTATCTTCTTTTTTGTGAAGATATGTTTTAGGTCTATAGATTAAAGCAAAAGGAATGAATAATAGGGCAGTTCCGATCATAAGTTTGGTGAAAAACCAATAATAGTCAGCTCCGTCGAGTGTGAGGCCTCCTCCAGCAGTAAACTCAAGTGAGAGAAGAGAAGAATTTCCCTTCGGTTTTGAATCGATCATACCATTTTTCTTTTTAGCTTCATATAACCAAGTTCCTTGAAGATTTTTTGGCTCTTCTTTGACTGCTATATTTAGCCCTAGGTCCCATTTTGTTTTTGCAGTTTTATCGGGACCGTTACTTGTTAGCTTGGCTTCTTTTGCACTGACCAGTTGATAATTAAGTTGAGATCCCCAAGGGTCCTTAGATGGGTCCTGCCACTTTAAGGGGAGCTTTTTATTTTTATTATAATATTCTTCTATATCAGTTGCTGTCAGTGACAGCAATTCAGTCACCGACGACTCAATTATTTCTTTTCCAATTAAAAGGTCATCAGCCGTATTTAGATTCCCATCGTATCCTGCTAATCTAGTCACTTGGGATTTGCTATCCTGAGAATTTTCTACCTGAGAACCTTTTTTATCAGGGCCATCAACTTGGATTTGTTGATTAACGACAGCAGTGAAAGTATTTCCTACAGATACCGCACTAAGGAAAATTGCCATCATAAGAGACTTCATTTTTCTAGGAGCTTGAGTATAGAAAAATTCAAGTGCAACAATTGATACCATTACTTCCGCTGAAGTTAGGATTAAATAAGCAAGTAGTTGCCAACTGATATGAGGAGTCTCACCGCGATCAATTGCTTCTTGCGATAGTGAAACAACTATAAAAGCGATAGCCATTAAAGTGAGCCCAGTTCCAATTTTTCTGAGTGGAGTCAGTTTAATTATTCTTTCGGCTGCCGGATAGATTGCGAAAGTAAATACTGGGATAAGAACAAGAATTAAAAAAGGGTTTGCTGCCTGAATCTGCGAGGGGAGGATTTCTAATCCTAAAATTTCTCTATCCATTCTTTCTGCTTGAAAGACAAGTCTACTAGCTGTCTGATCAAAGAGGCACCAGAACATGCCGACAAAAAGGACAAGGGGAATGAGTTTAACAATGGCGCTTTTACCTTCTTTGCTGAATAATTCCTTTATGAAGGAGGATCCCTTTGCTGGAATATGGGCAAATTTTTCCCTCCCCATCCAGAAGAATAGGGTTGCTATTGCCATTAACACCCCTGGTATACCAAAGGCAAGGTGAGGGCCATGCCATTTCAATACCCAGGGTATTAAAAGATTGGAGATGACAGCGCCGAAGTTGATGGAAAAGTAAAAGACATTAAATATTTTGGTTATGAGGTGTTGATTCTTAATTCCAAATTGGTCTCCGACGTGGGCAGAGACACATGGTTTGATGCCGCCTGCTCCCAATGCTATTAGCCCTAAACCTGAAAGAAGCCAGAATTCAACTAATCCGCCTATGCCCATTAGAGCTAGGCAGAGATGCCCTAAGCAATAAACGATCGATAGGCTGACGATAGTACTGTATTTTCCAAAGAATGCATCAGCAATGATAGCTCCCAATAGTGGGGTCAAGTAGACAGCACTATTGAACCATGAAACATAAGCAGTGGCGGAAGCCTCAGAGAGATTATTTCCCCCCAGAACACCTAAATAATTAGCTAGGAAAATTGCCAGAGCTGCCTTCATCCCGTAAAAGCTAAAACGTTCAGCCGCTTCATTGGATATGATGTACGGAATGCCGGGCGGCATCTGTGAGGTCAGAAGTGGGGAGGTGCGATATTTACTCATCTAAAAATATAATGCCTACATTGGGTCAGGCTGCCAAGTGTTCAGATTTAAAAGTCTATAAATGGTATAAAAGTGAAGTAATTATCAGGATTATGCCTTTGCGTCTATCCTTCAAGATGAAGGTTCTTGATTGGATACTTCTTTTTGGATCCTGACTTTATGGCGGTTTAATGTCCACCATAGAAAAATGAGCAGGATTGAATGTGCGAATAATGAAAAATATCCTGATATTTGCATTAATCTATCATCACCTGAGGTGTTCACTATTGGCAGAACCAATAAGTAGACTGGAGAAGCGATAGCGGAGAGGCCAGCAAGTAACACTGGAATAGTTTCAATTCCTCTAACTCCTAAAATAGAACTGGTCAGAAGTGGTACGAACCAGCCTAAAATAACAAATAATAATAATGTCCTCTTACCGAAACGTTCAAGGATAGCATGGTAACACATTGCATAAAGAATGAGTCCGAGAGGAATGATTCGTAGAATGGTAGGATTGTATTTAGTAGTATCGATTCCGACAAGATTAGGGGCGTACTGTATTATAATTGACCATGCAGCAAAGGTTAAGATGGAGAAGCCCAAAGCATGCCACAGTCCGGTCGCGCCATCTGCATTGAGTGGAGCTTTAATTTCTCCCTTCTTTTGATTTCCGGATGTGTTTTTATCTGGTTCTGAGTTACTTACAAGTTTGCGGGCCTTCCTTAATGCACGGGTAAATTTGTCGGAATCGGGTGTGGTAATTGTTATCATCCCAAAGGTGAGAGCTAGGAACCCTATTCCCAATGAAGCTAGAATGCCGGATTGAGTGAGAATATCTATCGTTTCCTGTGTATCAATTTGATCAATGTTGCTGCTATTCCCATTCTTTTCTGAGGCTCGTTGTTCAATGAGTATTTCTGCTGCTTTCTGTGATCTTCCTCCTGAGAATTGAGTTTTATCTTTAATGATAGGAAGAGCGTTCCCTGTTATTAGCGTCAGGATCCAAAAGTGAACGATGAAGGAAAAGTTTTTTCCTAACAGATGGTTCGTTGGTTGCCGCCACTTACGATATAAAATAGATAAGAATATTACAATTAGTGAGCACTGGATGAGGAGTGAAAAGTTTACTGTGTTTAGTTTCCATTCGAACAGTAACACTTCACCAATTTTTTCTGGTGAGGGAAAGCCTCCAAAAATAGGACCTCTCACACTTTCGAACTGTTCAATAATCACTGGTCGCATAGTAAGGTATTCAAAAAACACAAATCCCAATTGACTGAAAGTGGGTAAAACAAAGTAAAGCAGAATTACCATAATTTGTGCAACGCGCCCAGCAAAGTGCCTTCGCTTGACTATTGTTCCAGCAACACAACCTGTCAGATGATAAAGGATAGCGGAGGTTAAAAGTATTCCATATACTTCAGTGATGACCCCTATAGGAATATTTCCTTCATTAATACAAAAAATAGTAAAGGGTAACGTTACAGCAAAAAGAATATATTCTCGGACTGGTAATCCAAACAGATAACCGATAATTTTTGCTAAGGGAGTCATCGGAGTGAGCCTCTGATAGTCAATCATTCCGTCTGCTGATTCTCGGGAAATCCCTCCGGCAACGCTTCCGGTTCCCATGAAGAGAAGGATAACCATTTGAAAGAAAAGTATTGGGTAAAAGGCATCTCGAGCAGCAGCTGGAGGGCTAGCTTTTAATCGATACAAAGATGAGTAATAGAAGAGGAAAAATATACTCGTTGCTACCGTTAGTACGAGTATTACCCATGTGATCAGAGGGGCAGGGCGGAGTCTGGATCGGGTATATCGAAGAAATATGGGATTACCCCATATTTGCCACCATGGAACGGGTCTGAGGTTTTCTGTCATTGATTCTGCTCCGGTTTCTGAGTGGTTGTATTTGAATCAATTTCAAGAAGTATCTGTTCGATACTCTTCTTCTGTTCTTGGAGTCCTTTAATAAGGAATCCAGCTTCAATGATTTCGGTAATTAGTTGAGCTTGTTCATTATCTTTACCTTTAAAGGTGAAGATGATGTCTTCATCAGAGGTAATGATTTGATTAATTCCATGCTTCTTATTAAGAAATTCAAAAAGTGGTATTGGGTTACCTAGACAACTCACCACTAGGTTTCTTTCTTCTGAGCTGCGCCGAGAAATTACATCACTTATTTTTCCGGAGTCGACAAGAATTCCTTTAGACATCATTCCGACCATAGTGCACATGTCTTCAAGTTCGGAAAGTATGTGGGAACTGAGTAATACGGCGGCGCCTCCGTCTGCTAATTCTCTCACTGTATTTCTCAGAGCCTGTCGTGATACCGGATCCATTCCACTTGCCGGTTCATCAAGTAGAAATAAAGAGGGGCGATGAATTAGAGTCTTAGCGAGAACGAGTCTCTGCATCATTCCTCGTGATAGGTTCTTACATAACTCTTCTCTTTTATCATTGAGTGAAACCTTATTAAGGCATTCTTCAATTCTTGATCGTCGGTCAGTTCTGTTGAGTCCGTGAGCGCTGGCGAATAGATCAAGAAATTCCCAAACTTTGAGGTCAGTTGCAATTGGAGCCAGATCAGGCATGTAACCGAGATGCTTGCGAGCTTCTTCAGGATGTAGAGAAATATCCACCCCACCGATGAAGACGTCTCCGTAAGTGGGTTCCATGAGAGTGGCTAGCACTTTAAAGCTGCTCGTTTTGCCTGCTCCATTTGGGCCAATTAGACCATAAATCTCACCCCTGGGAACGTTCAGACACAGTTCATTCACTGCTACAAATCTTCCGTAATCAACTCTCATGTCGATCGTTTGGACCGCATATTCTTGATTATTTAAGGGGTTATCGAGCACTACAGTCTATTATCTGCTTTATAGACCCCTTTGCAAGAACCTGAAGAACAATATTATTGAGCGTTGAATGTCTTGATGAATTTAGTCATTCGAGTTTCAATTCTTCAATTATGAGTAAATCACGTCGTCATTTCTTGCGAAAGGCTTCATTGGCATCGGTCCCACTTATTGTGAAGTCGTCAGTTCTTGGTAGGGAGGGAGCCACTTCGCCTAACTCAAGGGTTCAGTTGGCTTGCATCGGAGTTGGTGGTCAGGGAACGGGGAACATGAATAACTTTTTGCAAGATAATCGAGTCAAAGTGCTTGCAGTTTGTGATGTGGATCAGAATCACAGGAGCCGTGCCTTAGGCATTGCAAAGTTGAATGATAAGGATGGATATAACGATTATCGAGAGTTAATTAAGAGGAAGGACATTGATGCCGTAATGATAGCAACACCTGATCATTGGCATTCACTGATTACTGTTGCTGCGGCCAGATCTGGAAAAGACATTTATTGTGAGAAGCCATTAGCTGCGAGTATTGGGGAAGGTCGTTTCGTGGCGGATGTTGTTAAAAATGAAAAGAGAGTATTGCAGTGCGGTACTTGGAGACGTTCAGGAATTCACTCACGCATGGCTTGTGAATGGGTCAGGAACGGTTACATCGGCGATTTAAAAAAAGTTGAGATTGGAGTTCCAGGTACTTTTCAGATTCGTGGAGGATACAGTGGAATGGAGCGGTCTCAGGAGATACCCAAAGGATTTGATTATAAGATGTGGTCAGGAACGACACCTGATGCTCCTTATACGGCGGCTCGTTGCCATTTTAATTTTAGGTGGATTGATGATTATGCTCCTGGATACGTTACAGACTGGGGAGCTCATTTCATTGATGTTGCTCATTGGGGTATGAATACGGATGATACCGGACCCATTGAGGTTTCAGCGAAGAATGTGAAGAGGCGAGAAAAGGGAATCTATGATGCTGTTGAAAGTTTCCATGTTCGTTATGTCTATAATGGTGGTGTCGAAATGACGCTTTTTAGTGCTAATGATTCTTCATTATGGGGAACCAAGTTCATAGGGACCGAGGGGTCTGTTTTTGTAGAAAATCAGAAACTGATAACAGATCCTCCTGAACTTTTAAGGAAAAAGCTGAATGGAAACGATGAGAGGCTTTATCTTTCGAAGCACCATCATCGTAATTTCATTGATTGTGTTTTTTCTCGGGACAGGACAGCGTCTTCAGTTGAATCAGCTCACCGAGCAGCAAGTGCGTGCCATCTTGGATCGATTGCTGCACATGTAGGTAAATCACTAAAGTTTGATCCTAAGAAGGAAAAATTCCTTGGAAATTCAGAGGCAAATGATCTTTTGATGCGCAAATTTCATGGAAAATGGAAGTTATTTTGAGATATTTTTTTTCAGAGTTGATACCTGATTAGAAGGACTAGACATATCAAAAAGTAGGGAATCGGTCTAAAAATTGTCATTTTAAGGATACTTTTTTTGTAATAATTCAATATATCTGAGGAAAATTGTTGCAGTTTCTTTTCTACGATATAAGTAACGCAATGGATATTTATGTAGGGAACCTCCCTTTTAATCTTGATGAGCAAGCGATTATTGATGCATTTTCTGAGTATGGAAGTGTGGCTAGATTTAAAATGATCACTGACAGAGAAACCGGCCGACCAAGAGGCTTTGGTTTTATAACGATGGATGATGATGCGCAAGCTGAAGCAGCAATTAATGCGATGGACGGCCAAGAGATTGGTGGACGTGCAGTTCGGGTTAATGCAGCACAGCAGAAGAGCGGCGGCGGCGGCGGCGGCGGCGGCGGCGGTGGCGGCGGCGGCGGAAGAGATAGAGATAGAGATAGGCGCTACTAAGGCGATCCTATATTCTATTTTTTCTTTTAACCTCAGTTCGTGTTTTAGGCGAATCCCATGAAAAGTAGACTTCTTGGGAATACTGGGGTCGAAGTATCTGAAGTCGGTTTTGGAGCCTGGCAGATTGGAGCTGATTGGGGAACTGAAATACCCAAGGAATTGGCGATTTCATCTCTGCATGCTGCAGTAGATGAGGGTATCAACTTCATTGATACAGCTGATGTTTATGGAACCGGACGCTCCGAAACTATCATTGGTGAATTTCTCAAAGAGCGTAATGAAACTATTCATGTCGCAACTAAGATGGGCCGAGGCTCTTCGGAATGGACTGATAGTTATGATCAGATTGCGAAAGCTGCTGAGGATTCCTGTAAAAGGTTAGGAGTGCCCGCACTCGATCTGATGCAATTACATTGCATTCCTCAACAAACGCTCATGGTGGGTAAAGCTTTTGAGAATCTTGAGAAGATCAAAGATCTAGGGCTCATTAAGAATTATGGAGCGAGCGTTGAGACTATTGAGGAAGCGTTGTTTTGTATTCGAAGCTCTTCAGCATCAACTTTGCAGGTTATATTTAATATTTTTCGGCAGCGTGTGATTTCAGATTTGCTTCAAGCTGCCTCCCGTAACCGGGTAGGAATTATTGCCAGAGTTCCTTTGGCTAGTGGTTTATTGAGCGGTAAATTTACAAAAGATCATAATTTCGCTGAAAATGATCACAGAAAATTTAACTGTGATGGGCAAATGTTTAATGTGGGAGAGACCTTTGCGGGGGTCCCCTTCGAATCAGGTGTGGATTTCGCAATTGAAGTGGAGCGTATTCTAGAAGGGCAACTGCCAAATGCGAGTCTAGCTCAAAAATCATTGAGATGGATTCTCGATCATGAAGAAGTGACTACCGTGATACCTGGTGCAAAAAATCCAGAACAGACTCGTCAAAATGCTGCAGTGTCCGCGTTTAATTCTCTTTCAATGGAGTCTCACGAGAAACTCAGCGATCTTTACAAGGAAAAGATAGATAAACAGGTAAGAGGAAGGTATTAGAATCCATATTAATTGGAATCGTATTTAAGGCTTCCATGGATCATTGTTATTGCCTTTGGGTTGGAGAAATTTAGCATTAACTTGCTGGTACCATTTATGCAACTTTGTGCGCATGGAGATAACTGTTTTTGGATTTTTTTCTGCTATGTCATTCCTTTCTCCCGGGTCATTGTTTAGATCAAAGAGGTGAGTCCTTCCATCCTCATATCTTTCGATAAGTTTCATTTTACCTTCTCTGATTGCTCCTCCAGGAAATCCTCCCTGATTTGAGTAATGGGGATAATGCCAATACAGTGCTTCTCTTTTTAGTTCCGCTTTTGTATTCTTTAGCAAGGGAGCTAAGCTGATTCCATCCAAATGCTGGTCGGGCCTTTGTTCAATTTTTGCAAGTTCAAGAATGGTTGGATAAAAGTCAGTGCTTATGACTGGAACGTCAGAAGTTCCTGAGGCAATTAACGAAGGATATTTTATAATGAACGGCTCCTTAATCCCTCCTTCATAGACCCAGCCCTTTCCTCCTCGCAGTGGCAAATTGGAGGTTGGTGATCCTTCTGATGTCGATAATCCTCCATTATCAGCGGTGAAACAAATTATAGTCTCTTTTTCAATTCCAAGTTCTGTTAATTTGTTGAGAACTTTTCCAACAGCCTGGTCCATTTTTTCAACCATCGCCGCATAAGTGGGATGTCTTTGAAGGATTCGGACCCTTCTTTGTTTTGCGCCGGGCCATACTTGCTCTTCTGGTCCGAATTCTTGACCTTCTATTCTTTTTGCCTTTTCCTGATATTTTTTTACCATCTCTTTAGGCGCTTGGAGTGGGGTATGAACGTTGTAAAAGGATAGGTAGATAAGAAATGGATCTTTCTTTTCATGAAAAGTATTAATAATTTCCAATGCTTCATTTGCGAGCCTGTCAGTGAGATATTCTCCCTCTTTAAGATTTTTTAGGCGTGGATTTTTGTATGGTGAAAAGTATCCTCCGGGTGGGCTCCCTCTATTATGACCACCAATGTTAATATCAAATCCTTGGTTCTCTGGCCAGAATTCGGGTGTTGGGCCAAGGTGCCATTTTCCTAGAAACGCAGTTCTGTAGCCTGCCTCTTTCAGTGCTTCTGCTAATGTAAATTCAGAAAGAGGCATATTACTGGTCAATGGTGCTGGCTTGAATTTTCCTGATCGCGTTCCACTGAACCAATTGGTAGCACCGACCCTACTCGGATACTTTCCGCTCATAATGCTATATCGTGTTGGACTGCAGACCGGATTTGCAGCGTAACCGTTTGTGAATTTCACTCCAGTCGAAGCGAGTCGATCTACATTAGGAGTTTTGTAAAACGTTTTCGGATTATAGGCGCCGATATCCATGTATCCAAGGTCATCTACAAGAAAGAAGACGATGTTTGGTCTTGCTGATAATTTTGCAATTGTAAGGACTAAAAAAGTAAAAATGAGTAGTCGCATTGGATCAAAATTTGTAGCTGTTAATACAGAAAGTATCAATCAATGAAATAAATTCAGTTTTATTTCAGCATTCTTAGATATTAATGTGATTCTTTGAGAATATTGGTGAATTCATCTTTAATGATCCATATGGGTTTTGATTAGTTTTTCTTATTAAGAAGTTTCGTTGATTGTTTTATTAGGGATTTTAGGTTAGAAGTTGAGAAATATTGAGCTGCAAATGGATTAGTGATTTATGTTTTGCAGCTATAATGAAGAGCCCTTTTAAAATTATAATTAATTAAGAGAACAATGATTGCTAAACACAAATTTATGAACCGGATTACAATTATTATTTTTCTTTTCTTAGGGATAGGAGCGACGTTTTTGACGGATGCTTTTTCCCAAAGGGAGGAATCCAAAGGTCGTGATGGTCATAATAAGGCTCGTGCCAATCAGCAGCGAGGTGGCGAGCGTCGTGGCGCTGATACAGAGGCAATTCGCAAAGGCATTGCAGAACGTTTACGCAGTGGTGCTGATATGGAGTCGATTCGCAAAGGCATTGAAGAACGTGTAAAAAAAGGCATTATTAAAAGAGAAGAGGCAGGGAAGATGCTGGAAGGCCTACGTAAACGCGCGGAAGGAGCCAGACGCGGTCAAGGTAATGAGAAGAAGGGAAGAAAAGATGATTCGCTAGAGCATCATATGAATGAATTGCGTCAAAATATTCGTAGGTCACAAGAAAATGGTGATCAGCGAAAAGCAGAAGAATTGATGCATAAATTAAGAGAATTAGAAGAGCATCATGAAAAAGCGAACCATGATGGTGAGAGTCATGAAAGAGAGGAACATGATGAAGAGCGCCAATTACATGAATGGGCTCGGGGTATGGAAAATCATATGAAGCAATTACATCGTCGCATTGATGGAATGAGCAATGTTATTGAATCTATGAAAAGAGAAATTGAGCGTTTGCACAGGGATAGGGATCAAGCTAACCGTCAGCAGCAAGGCAATCGTCAGCAGCAAGGCAATCGTCAGCAGCAAGGCAATCGGCAGCATGACAATCGGCAGCATGACAATCGCCAGCATGACAATCGCCAGCATGAGAATCGCCAGCATGAGAATCGCCAGCAGCATGAGAATCGACAGCATGAGAATCGCCAGCAGCATGAGAATCGACAGCAGCAAGGCAATCGACGTCAGGCTTAGGTTTGATAGATAAGGCTTATTTTTTTAGCTGATTAACAATAGATTCAGTAACTAAAGTTGCTAATTTTTTTGAACCCTGAGGGGTGAAGTGTACATTTGCTTTGCGTCCAACTTCATCCCAATTCTCTTTTGAAAAGCTATATAGATCATTGGTTGGAATTCCATATCTGATCATAATTTCAGAAGCCAATCTATTGTATTTATCGGAGTCTCCAACTACGCGTCCCTTGGAGCCTTCCGGGACTGGAGTTGTGTTTCTCCAAATCAATTTGGCTCCTGTTTTTTTCATTCTTTTAACCAGCTTCTCTAAATTTTTTCCGTACTCTTGAATGGAAACTTGTTGCTTGTTTGATGATAATTTCGGATCTGCAAGGTTCTCTCCGTTTGGTCCCATATACTTCAAATCATGAAGCCCCCAATTGAAATGGATTACATCCCATTTTTTGTTCCCGAGCCATTTATCGATACTTTCTAGTCCGTGCTTAGTTGAGGCGCAGTTTGCTGGTGGGCGATGAATGTTGGCAAAAGTATCTAGAATCTCTCGGACGGGTATTGTGTAAGCAATTGAAATTGAATCTCCAATGATTAACACCCTAGGTAAGTTAGGCTCATCCTTAATCTGTTCTAAGGGGCCTTTTGTGGTAGGGGTTCCCTTTATTGGGAGAAGTTTCAGAGTGAGTTCAGCTTTTCCTTGAATAGGGTATCCGGGTGCATATTCGCCGACACTACCACCAGGGTCAGATCCGACAGCTAGCCCATCGATTGGCATTATCTTAAGAGGTGTGACCTTGCCTGATCCTACTAATTTATTATTAATAGATATGAAGACATCTCCGGCAGGTGTCATTTTAGATTTAAAAGTAAAGTTCAATTCAGGTACTGGTTCTTCAGTCTGAACTCTACTTATTTTTCCGTCGACGCAGGTGATAAAACGCAGGTGCTTATTATGTAATAATAAGGCGAAGCCTTGTGAATCACCTCCCTGAGCAATGATTACACCGTCTGGTTTTGAGGATTCTACTTTTCCTTCTAGAAGAATTCCGCGATTTGCTATGTTAGGCGATTTTTCCTGAGATAGCTGATCACCATATTTTAAATTAAATATTTCCTGATCACTTAGTTTTTTTTTACTCTTGGCTTACCTCTCCAGGTTCCAATTGGTGAAACATTGGCTCTGTCCGCATAGTCTTGATAGGCCTTTGATAGTTCTTTAACGATTTTTGTTTTACTCTTTGATAGATCACTAAGTTCTGTTCTGTCTGTTGCTATGTCATAGAGCTCCCATGGTCTATTTTCTTTAGACACGAGCTTCCAATTTCCTTTTCGGATTGCTCGATTACCTTCGTGTTCCCAATAAAGAGCGTCTCGCTGAATCTTATTTCCCTTGAAAGCAGTGTTCAGACTCTTTCCTTCTAAGGGTATAATTTTTTCTCCATCCTTTTCTTTTGGATAATTGACTTTTCCTAGTTCTACGCAAGTTGCCATTATATCAATGAGATGCCCTGGCTGATGGTCAAGTTCTCCTTTGCGCTTAATACCTTTAGGCCAGTGGGCAATTAAGGGGGTGCTTATTCCTCCTTCATGAACCCAGTGCTTGTATTCTCTGAACGGTGTATTTGAGACATTTGCCCATCCTAGGCCATATCCTATGTATGTGTCCGCTGGGCCGGGCATTACTCCTGGGCCTGTGCGGACTAGGTATCCGTCTCGGGTCTGTCTAGGTTGCATTCTTGTTTGCAATTGATCCTTTGTCATTGGAGGTAGGCCCGGTTTTTCTGCTCTTGGGCCAGTTGATTTATTTTTTGATCTTCCGAAGGCTTCAGCACATCCGCCATTATCTTCTAAGAACAGGATCAGCGTATTGTCTTTTTTCCCAGTGCTCTCTAGAGTATCGACAATCTTACCAATCCCCTGATCCATTTCATCAACCATCGCAGCGTAAACTTCCATGCAGCGTATTTCCCATTGCTCTTCTTTGACTTTTCCCCATTCCCAGGGCTGAGGGGATAGTTTGGTATTCTTTTTGATGATCCCTAGTTCTTTCATTTTTTGGAATCTTTTCTGGCGTATAACTTTGTAACCGGCATCGTATTTTCCTTTATACTTAGCAATGGTTTTTTCGCGAGCGTGCATTGGCCAGTGCGCTGCAGTAAAAGAAACATAACAAAAGAACGGGTCATTCGGTTTCGATTTCACGTGTTCTTTAATGTACCGAGTTGTCTGGTCGACAATCGCATCAGTATAAAACCATGGATCCTTTGGATTGTATTGGGGGTCATTTTCCGGAGTGATTTGGATGTTGTCTCTGGTTAATGTGTTTGGATCCCAAAGTGATCCTGCTCCATGAATTGTTCCGTAAAAACGGTCAAATCCCCTTTGCATTGGCCAGTTATTTTTCGGGCCATCAGGAGAGATGTGCTTAGTGACATGCCATTTTCCAGCCATGTAGGTCCCATAACCTGACGTTTTAAGAGCTTCCGCGATGGTTAAGCATTCACGGTTCAGCTCGCCTCTGTAACCATCGTGGCCACGGTCAACCATCATCCAGCCAACGCCTGCTTGATGAGGGTAGAGGCCGCTCAGTAGTGAGGCTCGGGTAGGACAGCAACGAGCAGTGTTGTAGAATTGCGTGAAGCGCAATCCATTGTCGGCAAGCTGGTTAAGTCTTGGAGTGTCAATTTCACTTCCATAACATCCTATATCTGATATGCCCATATCATCAGACATGATAACAATAATATTAGGTCGTTCTGTAGCACATATTGAGATGGTTATGCTGATGCTAAGTAAGAAAGTAGTGAGAATAGTATTCATGAAATTTTTTCTGATGATTTATTGATCAATCGATTTTTCAGCCAATGTCATTGCATGACTTGGTGAATTTTATTGAGTTTAAATTTTAGGCCCTTAAAGAAATTTCTATTCTTCCTTTAGCATGCCCAATTTTGCGAGTTTTGGCCAAATGACGGCTCTGCAATAACCGTAAGTTTTATTATTTTCAAAGAAGTCCTGATGGTAATCCTCTGCCGGATAGAACTTACTTACCTTTGTGATTTCTGTTACTATTGGACTATCGAATTTACCGGACTTATTTTTTTTGGCTCTAGAATTTTCTGCTGTCTTTTTTTGTTCATCGTTATGATAAAATATAGCAGAACGGTATTGAGTGCCCTCGTCCGCTCCTTGCCTGTTCAGGGTCGTTGGGTCGTGCAATTCCCAAAAAACTTCGAGTAATTTATCAAAAGATAATTCTTTAGGATTGAATTTAACTCTTACTATTTCTGCATGGCCAGTCGTACCAGTGGTTATATCTTTATATGTAGGATTTTTCGTTTGTCCTCCCATATAGCCAGACTCGACGGTCCTGACTCCTTTGACCCGTTCAAGAATAGCTTCAATGCACCAGAAACAGCCCGCGCCAAGGTCAATGGTCTCTAGTTTAGCTTGTTCTTCTTTTGAGATTTTCTTTTGGGTAACTTTGTCTATTGGTTTCACTCTTTTTCCCCCGAGGATGGCCTGACCTGCAAAAGCAAAAGTTGCTGTCACTAGGACTGCAGCGATTAGTTTAGTTAAATTTCGGATCATGGATTTTGTTTTATACAATATCCCAGTGACAGGAGGTTAAGTCAATGCATCAGAGTCCTGATTATGCTTCTTTCTTGCAAGAATCTTTAGATTTTTTAAGTTTATTATTATGATAAAAGGACTTTCTTTGTTTTTCATTATTTTAAATGCTTCTTTTCTTTTTGCTGGCCAGACTGCTCAAAAAATGAAGGAGCAGGTCAGTGGGCAAAAACTTTCTTATTTGATCCACGTCCCTGAAGGGGCCGCTCCTGCGGATGGGTGGCCGATGCTTCTTTTTCTTCATGGGGCCGGAGAGAGAGGAAAAAATCTAGAGAAGGTCAAAGTTCATGGGCCGCCAAAACTAATTGATAAGTTTCCGGAATTAAAAAATTCCATCGTAGTTTCTCCACAATGCCCACGTGATAGTTGGTGGGTTTCAAAGACTCTAATGGCGCTTGTTAAAGAAGTATTGAGTTCTCATGGAAAAAAAATAAATGATCAGAGAATTTATGTGTCTGGTTTGAGCATGGGAGGTTACGGATCTTGGGATTTAATTTCAAAGAACCCTGATTTTTTCGCAGCAGCTGCACCAATCTGTGGAGGAGGAAGTATTGAGCGATTGAAAGGTGTGCTTAAAACGAAAGGTGCTAAACCTTTTGATATTAAAGATTTGATTACAGTGAAGGACATGCCGATCTGGGCTTTTCATGGATCGAATGATAGGGTCGTGCCACAAAAGGAAAGTGAGGTCTTAGTAGAGGCTTTAAAAAGAGCCGGTAACAAGAGCATCAAATTCACCTCGTATAAAAAAGTCGGTCATGACTCATGGACACGAACTTACGGTAATCCTAAATTTTACAAATGGCTGTACTCACATGAGCGACGGTAAGGAGGCTCAGAAGCTGTAAATATTTTTTTAGTTTTCAATCACTTTAAAGAACAGAGCCTTGGCTTCGGGTCCTTCCGGATTTTCAAAACGGTAAGTTGTCGATTCTCCGCCCGACTCGATACTGTCATCGATGTCTGCGTCCCAGTTCTCGAGCGATGTATTGTATAAGAGTAAATAGTTTCTTCCTGGCTTGGAATCCCATGTCAGCTCTATCTCACCGGATTGTAGGTCGTAGGTGATTGATGTGATTTGAAATGGCAAATTCGCTCCGATCGGGCTGCCCCCTAATGCGAGTTCTTTAATTGCTTCCGGCTCAAGTACCATGTCCCACATGGCGATGTCGTCGGCTAATCCATAATAACCATCCCCTCCACCACTGCGTCCACCAATGATCAAATTGCCACTGCCGTTCGGGGCACGTTTATTGCCTTCCCAATCAAGGCTACCATCTAGATAAATCTTGCCAGTGTCTGTTTCACCGTCATATGTCCAGGCGGCATGGATCCAACCATCTTCGTCTGCCTCAAGATAACCATTGAGATTTGTGGCGCCGTTCGTGTCTGCTCCCCAGTGAGCTTGGTGCAGGAATCCTCC
>JAAZZC010000167.1 GCA_014239335.1 Verrucomicrobiales bacterium | reverse complement strand
GGAAAAGAAAAAAATCACTGCTCCTAAAGTAATGACTACTAATGATATAATTAGTATTAATCCAAATGGTCCAGTTTCTTGCATAATTTTATTATCCTAACATGCTTTGAAATACTTACTCTATTACAAAGATTCCTGAAATTTATAATGGCTCAGGGAAGACTCGCATTGTCCTTCGATGCTTGTAATTCTAGGGTTTTTAAGAATTCTTTGACCTTATCAGGCTGTATTTGAAAAAGGTCCTTCTTCTCTGTGGGGTCCAGATTAAGATTATATAACTGTACCTTGTCCTTGCCCTTGATCAGCTTCCAGGGCCACCTGTGAAGAGCCGAGCTGGTCCCGTTCACACCCTTACAATAAAGGATCCTTTCCGGATCTTTTTTACCTTTTCCATTTAAGAGGGGCCAAATATCAATTCCGTCCCATTTCGGATCCTTTTCAAATTTGCACCCTGCTAAAGCGCAAATGGTAGGCATCCAGTCCACGACATGCGTTGGAGTACTGAGTTTGAATGGCCTTAATTTCCCGGGCCAATAAGCGATGGCGGGGACCCTGATTCCTCCCTCATAGACCTGAGTTTTCCAGCCCCTAAGTGGCGTATTGAGCCCCTTGATTTTTCCCTTGGCCTTGGTCTCAGGATAGCGTGAACTGTCATCCCCGTTCGTACCCCCATTGTCCGAGAAGAAGATGACAAGGGTATTTTCGGCCTTTCCGGCCTGATTAAGGGCTTCAAGAATCTGGCCGATTCCGTCGTCCATGTGCTCTGCGCATGCCACATATTGTCGGCGTTCAGGATCGATATTATCGACCCTTCCTAGCCATTTGGGCGGCTCATCGAATGGGGTATGGACAGCAGTGAATGGCACATATAGGAAAAAAGGATCTTTCTTTTTCTCTTTGATAAAACGGACCGCTTCGCTGGTCAGGAGATCCGTCACGTGCCCCTCTTCCTCAATGAGTTCATCATTCCTGTGCCAAGTCTTGGTGTATGGACCATGCTTGTAGAGGTGATTCCATGGATTAATTCCACCAGCCAACGAACCGTAAGACTGATCAAAACCAAATTTGCGGGGACCCCATTCAGGTTTCGAACCCAAGTGCCACTTTCCACTGATCGCGGTCCGATAACCGGCACCTTGGAGCGCCCTTGCCAACGTCATAGTGTCCCATGGGAGGACCCGTTCATTACTGGGCTTGGTATTGCCAAATCGAGACCAGTAACGTCCGGTCAAAAGCGCTGCCCTGGTCGGAGTGCACATGGGAGCCACATAATGAAAATCCAGCTCCACACCACGACTCTGGAGCCGGTCAATATTTGGGGTCCTTATCGATGAACCGTGATAACCGACATCGGCCCAGCCCAGATCATCAGCGACAAGAATAACAATATTGGGCCTATTCTTCTCTGCCTCTGCAGACTGTCCATAATCAGAAAAAGCAGCTAAATAAAGTATGATTAATGCCCTTAATGTGTTCATACCCCGGCTAATTTAGTGGCCTTTGGACCTATTATTTCTCTCCAGAAATACAGTAAATTGATCCCTGCGTTCGAATTAAAAGTTTCCCATCACTCATTGACGGACAAGCCATGCACAGCTCATCAAGATCATTCACGTGCAGAATTTCAAATTCCTTTCCAGCCTTCAAGACATAGGTCTTTCCATTTTCAGCAAGGCAAAAAACTTTATCCTTATAGGCCCACGGAGATGAGGTGAATGAAGCTCCTCTTGGAAAGCGTACCCGGTCATAAAATTTGGCGCCGGTCTTGGCATCATAAGTGGATATCATGCCCTGATCGAGGAGCAGGTAATAAATATCATTATATACAACGGGAGTCGTGTTATAAGGTCCGCCCTTTGGCTGGTACCACTGAATGAAATCGTTGGAGGTCTGATCCTCTTTGAGGGAGATGTCTCCAGAAGCGCCGGGCCTGATCGCGTAAACGGGGCGGTGAGGATCCGCAAAGTAACCTGATGTCACATATAGAAGACCATCGATCACAAAGGGTGAAGGAATGACCAGATTGGACATCCTTCCTGAGAGCTCCCAAAGTAATTTTCCGTCTAGGCCATAGGAAAGGATTTTTTTCTTCCCGGGAACGACAATCTCGGTCCGGTCCTTGGTCTGCCAAACTAAAGGGGTTGCCCAGGTACTCTTCTCTTTCCTCATCACTCGCCAATTTTCCGTACCCTTTTCTGCATCCAATGATGCAATGTAGGATTGCTCATGATTGTCATAAACATAAATGACTTGGTTCTTGTGGAGGACCGGTGAAGCTGCCGCGCCGTAATCAAACATAGTTTTTTTTGGTGTTATTTTATGTTTCCACAAAATTTTGCCATTGAGGTCATAGCACCAAAGGCCAAGGTCCCCAAAGAGGACATAGAGCCTTTTCCCATCAGTTACGGGAGTCTCTGCAGCGTAAGTGCTCTTTGGGTGCCGACCCACTGGGGGTTCGCCGGTATGTGCTTCATTTTCCCATAGTACCTTGCCTGTCTTAAGATCCATACAATAGACCATCCAATGATGCTTTCCGGATGGTATGCCCCGACGCCCTCGTCCCAGGTAAAGCCCTGCCCTGGGCTTTACATTGTCCTCGGCCTTATCATTAACGACACTGGTAACAAATACCTTGTCCCCCCAAATCACAGGTGATGACCAGCCCATTCCTGGCACATCTGTTTTCCATAAAACGTTCTCTGTCTTCGACCATTTGAGGGGTAAGTCTTTTTGGTTCTGATTAATTGGTAATCCATTGGCTTGAGGGCCTCGTAGTCTGGGCCAATGCTCAGCGTTTTCTGCTAATCCCGAAATTGAGAGAAAAACCAAATTAATAATGAAAAATGTAATTATCCGCATCATCATACCTTAAGATAAGGCTCTTTGAATCAATGATGCGAGAGTAATCCACATAACTTTAGGTAAAGACTTCATTGCACTCTAAGTGCTAGTTTAGATTCGCTCATAAAGAAATATGGCAAATTCCATTCAAAATGAAACAGTTTCAGGGCGGGCTCCGGGCTGGCCTGCCGCTGCAGCCATTGTGATTGGAAACATGGTTGGGATTGGGGTCTTCACTAGCCTTGGTTATCAACTCAACGATGTCTCAAGCAATTTTTCTATTCTGCTTCTTTGGGTCATCGGTGGAATCTATGCAATTTGCGGAGCCCTATGCTATGGGGAACTAGTCGCGAGTAAACCTCGATGTGGGGGAGAATATCATCTCCTTTCATCGGTTTATCATCCAGGTGCTGGCTTTCTCGCAGGTTGGATTTCAGTGACTGTTGGGTTCGCGGCGCCCATCGCTGCCGCGTGTGGAATTTTTGGAACTTACTTTGTGGAGTCGACAGGAATCGGTGATGAATCAGGAAAAATTCCTGCCGCCATAATGCTTATCACAGTGACCTCTGTGCATCTGCTCAAACTAAAAGTGGGAGGCACATTCCAGATCATTATGACAGGCCTCAAATTTGGCCTAGTTCTTTTGCTTGCAGTGTGTGGAATTACCATGGGCGATGCGGGTTCCTGGGACTTTTCCCCAGGCTCTTATGAAATTGAAAAAAATATCATTCTGAGCTCTGGTTTCGCAGTCGCCCTGTTCTACGTAAATTATGCATTTGCTGGGTGGAACGCGGCAACTTACGTAGCCGGTGAGATTAAAAACCCCTCCAAGAATATACCCAGAGCATTGCTTATCGGTACCATTTCAGTTCTGCTGCTTTACTTACTTATCAATATTGCATTTATCGTCAGTACGCCGAAAAGTGAAATGGTGGGTAAGGAAGAGGTCGGACTCATTGCAGCTAGATACATTTTCGGTCAGTCAGGAGGAAACCTAATCGGTGGGCTCATCGCGTTCGGATTAATTTCTGCTGTCAGCGCGATGACTTGGGCCGGGCCCCGTGTCACGCAGATGATTGGTCAGGACTATGGCAAATTGCGTTTCTTTGCCGAGACCAATAAAAACAAAATTCCCGTAAATGCAGTGCTATTTCAGTCCTATATCGCCTTCGCTATGCTCCTGAGCGTGGATCCTGATCAAATCATTGTCTATTTGGAATTTGTATTGAACCTGTCACTTTCTGCTGCAGTTGCCGGCGTCATATGGTTAAGACTTAAGCAACCTGACATGGATCGGCCCTACCGCTGTCTCGGCTATCCGCTGACTCCAATTTTATTTTTATGCATGGCCCTTTACGTGGAGTGGCGCTTAATAGAAACCCGACCCATAGAATCGTTGTGGGGTCTAGGAACAGTCTTCATAGGCATTATTTTTTATTTTCTTGTCCGCGATTCATATGAACCGCCAGATAATGAAAAAGGTTAGACCTCTAAAATGAATTTAAATATAATCACAATTTCTACATATGAATAAAGCGGTAACAAACACCATTATCATTCTGCTAGGAATAGTCGGGAATTCTATCGCGCAGACTGAAAAGAAGAATCCAGGGATACCTGGGGCCGTGATCATCGCTAAAGAACTTGCGGGCAAGCTTGTTTCTGTGGACCAGGGTTCTTTCAAGCGCTATTCACTCGACCCTGAGAAAGCCATCGATCATTTCCTTTTTTACTATTCTGCGAATTGGAGTCCCAACTGCCGTAAATTCACTCCTGAGTTAATTAAGTTTTACGCAAAAGCAAAAAAGGATAACACAAATTTCGAAGTTATTTTTGTGAGCCGCGATGACTCAGAAAAGGAAATGCTCAATTACATGATAGAGCAAAAAATGCCTTGGCCTGCTATCCGCTTCGAAGATTTGATAACCTTAAAGTTTCTAAAAGAAGTATCGGGGCGAGGCGTGCCTAGCTTGGCTGTGCTTGATGGCCGGGGCTTAATCTTGGCGCAGAGTTATAAAGGGGGCACTAAATATCTTGGTCCTGATCCTCCTC
>JAAZZC010000111.1 GCA_014239335.1 Verrucomicrobiales bacterium | reverse complement strand
CGGCCTCAAGATAAAGACCGGGCGTGAGTTTGGAAATCGTTCCTTTGAGCGATGTCTGGTCCCTGAACTTCACAGAATCAGGAAACGATTTACGCAATTTTTTTCGATTAATTTGAATCAAAAACTCTTTCTCAGCAACGAGCGATAGCTGCTTAACGCCCATCGCGGGTAACCAGCGAATAATATTATAATCTAGGGCTGATTCCTGCTCTTTTGAAATAGGTTGACCGAGTCGCTGCCGGGCCATCGCTTCGGCTTTTAGCGAACGCATTAAATCATTTTCGGCAAGATGTTTTTTCCGAAGAGCATCGTTCCTTCGATCCTCAATATTTCTCACCTCACGTTCACTCAGATCGATTGGATCTCCGAAGATTGGTTTTCCTTCAGCATCCGTAGAAAGTATTTCTCGAAATTTGGGCGTACCACCAAAAACATTTTCAAGAAATTCACCATTGAACCGAGCAACATCAATAGTCACTTCTTTGATCCCCTCATACCGGATAGTATCATCGATGCCATGTCCCTCGACGATCGAGTTATCCGACAATTTAATCCCGTAATGCTTAAATTTGGCTGAGTACTCAAACCCCTTATTCACCAGAAAGATAGCTGCACACAAAACAACAAGAATCATCCAGAAACGGAATTTCTCGAAATTTCTCAATTTTAACTGGAGCCAAGCAACAACAACAAAAACGGAAGACAAAATCAAAATGAGCGTATTCACAAAACCAAACCCCACACTCAAAACACCCTGCGGCCAAAAATAGTCAGCTTCACCGGTTGCTCCTAAACGGAGGAAAAGATATCCGGAAAAAAGACCACCAAACAGCATCACCTCAGAGGCGAGGAAGAGCCAAATGCCAACCTTTGCATTCCAGAGCCCTGTGTCGGGTCTAGGTTTAACTTCGAAAGGAATTTCCATATTATGCTTTTGCTGAAGTTAATTGATTATAATATTAGCGAGCCTCCTTCGACTCAGTTATTGGATCCTCTTCTCCTAAAATTACTCCGTCAGGCCCTCTTTCAAACTGTGGGCTATAATCTTTCTCATGACCTGGCACACTGTATTCGTAAGGGCCACGGTATGCGATAGGCTCGCTGAGGAAGTTGCCATGCCCTGGCTTGTTTGGGGCTAACCATTCAATTGTAGTTGCTTTCCAGGGGTTGTCAGACTCAGCTTTTTTCCCTTTGAATATGCTATATATAAAATTAAATATGAATGGAAACTGTCCTATCAGCAAAATCCATACTGAGAAAGTCATCACATGATTTAAATCAATCATTTCAATAGTCTTTCCCGATTCGATACCCGGAACATTACTTAAAAGCTTGGCAAAGATAGAATCCTTTTCGAAAAGAATCTGTCCAGCAATCTGCTCATAATTAATACCACCGTCGTACCAGCGCCGATGGAATCCACTCATTCCTTGAATCATCATTGGGAGAAAAATTCCATTCATGGCAACTAGAGATGGCCAAAAATGCAGGTGTCCCAGCTTGGAATTCATCATTCGACCAGTGGCTTTAGGGAACCAATGATATATTCCAGCGAAGAGTCCAAATATCGTTCCCGGCGCTACGATATAATGGAAGTGTCCAATAACATAGTATGTATCGTGTAAGTGAAGATCGATAAAGTTAAAGGCTAAGGGCAACCCGGTCAGTCCGCCAAAACCGAACATTGGAAGAAACGCTAAAGCCCAAAGCATGGGAACGGTAAATCGAATCGAACCTCCCCAGAGTGATATAAAGAGACACGTAAGCAATATCACTGAAGGTATTGAAATTATAACTGTAGTTGCCTGGAAAAAAGTTGAGACCACATTCCCCATTCCAGTCAAATACATGTGGTGAGCCCATACAATAAAGGCAAGAAAGCCGAGTACCATGACAGCATAAACCATTGATTTATATCCCCACATGGGTTTCCTGATATTTATAGGTATAATTTCTCCAACAATAGCTATCGCGGGCAAAATCAAAACATAAACCTCGGGATGTGCCAAGAACCAGAAAAGGTGCTGATAGAGAAGTGGAGACCCTCCTCCTGCAACATCCAACAGCCCAGCATCAGTACTGCCAGCTCCTGTGAAATTAAGGCCCGTCGGAATAAAGAAACTGGCTCCTGCCAAGCGATCCATGAGTTGCATTAGAGCAGCGACCTCTAATGGTGGGAACGCAAGAAGAAGAAGGAATCCCGTAACCAACATGGCCCATACAAAAAACGGCAATCGCATCCATGTCATTCCCCGGCACCTTAAATTAATGATAGTCGTTATAAAATTAACTGCACCAAGAAGTGAGGATGATATCAACATAATCATCCCAATGAGCCAGAAAGTCTGTCCAGTGTACCAAAGGTTTGGTTCATCGAGTTGCGCGGTCGTTGCAATTGGCGAATACATTGTCCAACCAGCCTCAGCTGCTCCTGAAGGTATGAAGAAGCTAGCAAACATTGTTACTCCGCCTAAAAAGTAAAACCAGTAACTCGCCATATTAAGACGAGGAAATGCCATGTCCGGAGCTCCAATTTGTAGAGGTGTTACAAAATTACCAAATGCACCAAAGGCCAAAGGGACAATGCCCAGAAATACCATAATCGTTCCGTGCATAGCACCAAACATATTGTAGAGGTCACCAGTGACCCTTCCTTCATTATTTAGCCAAGAGTCATTCAAAAACGCAGCCAGTATACCGGGCAATGGCTTTTCAGGGCTGGCAATACTCCAGCGCATTACCATCATCAAATAAAATCCAATGAAAAGAAAAATCAGTGCCGTGATCCCATATTGGTAGCCAATAATTTTATGATCCGTAGAAAAAAGATATTTCTTTATGAACGGAAGATCATGGTGGTGATCATCATGCTCGTTTGCGGATTCTGCTGTTGATGTTCCTGACCCCATTGTTCTCGAATAATTAAAGTTGTATGAATCTATGTGGTTTTAGAATTTATTAGTTCATTTCCCGTCTGCCCAGAATCAATTCGTGCAGACTCCCCTGCAGGCTCAGGCTCAGGCTCAGGCTCAGCTTCAGCTTCAGGCTCTTCCGGGGCAAGCCATTCCGGCTGATCTCCTGGGAGCATTGTTTGCGCAGGAGATAGTTCTGCTGAAGTGTATTGGTTGGGGCGGTCCCCAAATTTCTGGCGCGCAATTTCTATCATTTCCTTAGTAACGATCGACTCATTAATATTGCCAAACTTTGATCTCACATAAGTCATGACTTGGGCAACTTGCTTATTGTTTAATGCACCTTTTTGCGCAGGCATTTCTTGTCCACCGTAAGAAACACCTTTGACTATTAATGGGCCTCGTATTCCATTTAATACTATTTGAGCAAACCGCTCAGTGCCGTTTATCACCCACTCGGATTCTACGAGAGGCGGGATCTGTCCCTGCCCAGCGCCAGTGGCCTGATGGCAACCATTGCATACGGCCTTGTAAACAGCTTCTCCACCCTTCACATATTTTTCAAATTCGCTCAGTTCTGGAGCTTTACCAGAGAGACCAGCGGGCACACCAGGCTCGTAACCGCTCTTATTATTATTAGCAAATTCAAAACCCCCACTATTTGCTCCAACGTAACTCCCTCCAACAATTAAAATAATCACACAAATAATGAGGAGCCAAACTGGAAAAGGTTCCGTCCCTTGATGAGGTTTCGGATTTTCCTCAGTTTGATGATTTGCAATAGAAGCGCAATCTCGAACACTTTGTTTGTGATCGTAGTCTCGATTTTCTTGTTGCTCACTCATTGAATCAATATTTCCTACTACTTAGCTTTAACGTCACTTTTATTATTTTCAGATTTATCTTCCGTGCTATTAGAAAATGGATCGTCCTTTTTAAGAGTCATTAAATATCCTACCAACGCTTTCGCTCTTTCAGTAGGAACGACTTCATAGTTGCCAACCTCCTCACCTTCAAGGTCTGTGTTAGATAATGCGCTATCAGATACTTGCCCTTTAATTTTTCTTTTAGCATAAAGATGCCTAAACGATGGCATTATTGAAAAGCTTCTCTTGGACTGAGGGTTGAATAAGTGCTCGTGATGCCACTGCTCATCGTGACGATATCCTACATTACTAAGGTCTGGACCAATTCTTTGAACGCCGAGATAAGCAAATTGTTCACCGTCATAATCCCCTGAACGAGTCTCTCTTATTCTGATCGGCAATTCCACAGTACCTTCTTTTCCAAAATCAGGCCTCCAGGATTCATATCCCATGTAAGTCGGGCGAATCATTTGCGTATGGCAATGAGCACAGCCTTCCTGAGCATAAATAATTTGACCCTGCTTAAAAATATTGGGTTTACCTGCAGGGTAAGTAAACAACTTTCCTGTTTCAGCATCAGCCCACTCGACTGGCTTTGCCTTCATTTTATTATGCGGAATAACAATTAAGCAAAGCCATGGCACGAAAAACGTTGCCGTTATACCCAGAATAAATGGTCGTAATGAATTCATTGCCTATTAATCGATTAACCTGAGCTCTCCTGATGGCCAACAAATTTAGAAACTATCTCACGGCGACCGGATCGTAAGAGAATGGAAATTAAATTCAAAAGAAAACCAAAAGTAGAGAATAAAATAAAGACCCAAGCAACAGATGCACCAATGGCATAAGGCTTGCCTGCGGAGATTGCATTTTCTAGTGGCGCATCAAATTTCGCATATGCACTGGACTGCCATACTCCTCCAAAATAATTTAGGATTAGAAGAGTGCCCATCGCATAAATGGAAATAATGAAATGAGAATTTATTTTTTTCAAACTTGGCCATTCACTTCCTGTTAGGCGAGGAATTATAAAATAAATGGCACCAAACATTGTCATCGAAAAGAATCCAAAAACAGCAAGCATCTGCGTTCCAATCGAAGTGAGACTGAGCTGAGTGAACTTTCCTACTGCGAGGAAAGAACTTAATGCTGAAAAAATACAATATATAACAAAGAATGAAATCCCTGCGATAGTAAAACGTAGAGCCGGACTCGAATTGAATGCTGATTGATTTCCTCTTAGCGTCATGAGTTGGTTAATGGTCACTATGAGCACAGGAATCAGCATAAATATGACTGCTGCTCCTGAAACCGCTGGCATCCAAGCCGGCAATGGGCCTCCCATGAACTTTTGTATTCCTGTCCAACCCCCAAACACTGCCAGTCCCCAGAAACCGTAGTAGCCTAACTGGGCTGAATGCACGGGACGTCCAATAATTTTAGGAATAATGTAATAAGCGCTGGCAAGTCCTATAGGAGCAAAGACTAAATAAATCATACTGCCCATGAACCAGGCATTAGTTGCTGCTTTGGCCACGGCTGATCCTGGGAAAATATGAATAAAAAGATTAGTAGTTATGAAAATCCAAGGAAACCAAAAACATGCCCCAAGTATGTACCACACCGATATATATACTTCTTTATCCTGTCTACGATGAAACATTGTGATCAGCCAAATCACAATCAGTGAAAAAGCTCCGCAAAGTATAGGCCATACCGCTTTTGGAAAAGCTAGCCATTCGATTGAAGTTCCATGGCCTGTTAAAATTCCGAGGACACCTATTAATACACCAAGATTCCAGAAGTGTCCCGCGACTATTAGTGTTATCGGATTCTTAACTTCTGCACTGCAGAGCCTAGCCATCAACCAAATGCACACACCAATCCCAGCCTGAATTGCCCATCCGTAAACCAACGCTCCCATGAAAGCAGGGTTAGAACGCCCGTAGTTCAAAAAATATAAGGACGGGTGATCAAGGAACCCAGGCGAATGCAATTTCATCTGCTGCACAAAACCAAGGACCACGGCCACAGCCAGCCAAACAGCAGCGCTCGTTATGAAGAAAAGTACAGGAAACCGCGCTGACCTATCTATGTCAATTCGGTGCTGTATATCTTCTTGAGCTACTTTCTCTTGTGGCATTTGGATAAAATTAATTAGCTGCTAATTATTGTTATTTAGTTACTTTTAGGATTCCATTCATTAGCCTCCAATGGCCAGGGAAAGTACAAATGTAAGGGTAATCACCAGGCTCATCTGGCAAAGTGAACTCAATGACTTCGGACTGAGTAGGATTCACCAGCTTGGTACTAGCAATGACATCATCCGATTCGGGTACATATTGTTTTTTTAAAGCTTCTGGATCAGTGAGCATAGCATCAGCTAACGCTCCGACAGCATCCTTTTTGCCAATCTTTGTCAAAACAAAATTATGTTGAAGGACATCTGGATTCTCAAATGTCAGTATTACTTTAGAACCAGCTTTAACGCTAATATCAGCATTTTCAAATTTCATTGTACCAGGCGGGTTCCCTACTGCCTTAAGAGTAAGTTTAACCGCTGCCTCCTCTTTGGGTTTCTCTTCTTTAGGCTCCTCTGCTTTAGGAGTATTAGCGGCCTGCTTAGCTGCCTGTTCTTTCATCCATTCATTGAAAGCCTCTGTCCCCGGGACTGGTTTTTTTGTCACCTTTGCCTTTTGATCTAAAAAGGTATTGGCAAATTTTTCAAGATCTGAATTGTTAGGAATAACTGCTCCTTCCTGAGCTTTGTCACTAGCCATCACTTTGGCTATTCTATCCTGACTTTGTTTGGCATAATTGGAATCATTATCGGCACCACTCACTTTGAAGCCGATCCAAGCCACTAGGCCAAAAGCCGCAAATGCAATCAATCCTAGTAGGAAGATGCCTAATCGCTGGAGGGGTGAACTGTCTACGGTGTTACTCAAATTAATACGTTTAGTTATTAGTTAACGAGTCTTGTTGATTCAAGTAGTCTCGGATCTCTTGTCGGATAAATACTATACTTTCCAATAGATCTTAGAAAGATCCATATCATGCAACTTCCAACTGCTATGAAAGCGAGAGCATCAATAAGAATTCCATAAGGGATCATAAGACTATCACCTCCTGTAATGGAAGGCCCTCTCTCGGGAATAATGATCCAGTAAATATCAATAAGATGCACTAAGAGAACCCAGCAAGAAGCCGCGCAAATTTGCCTCATATCTTTCTTAGCTTGCTGACGGAGGAGAAATACAAATGGGATGACGAAATGCCCAAAAACAAGGAAAAGACTAACGTAATGCCAACCCTCAGTATTGCGAAGAATATAGAACTTTGTTTCCTCTGTGATTTTAGCATACCAATACAGGAAAAACTGGCTAAATGCGATGTAAGCCCAGAACACAGTAAAGGCAAACATCAGCTTACCCATAATATGGTAGTGCTCAATGGAAACGACTTTATTTAGAGAACCTTTGCTCCGCAAAAATGTAACAGTAAGAATGATCACTGCCATCGAACTGAGAGCTGATCCAGCAAAAATATAGACACCCCACATGGTGGAGAACCATTTGTAGTCAAGGCCCATCAAAAGGTCAAAGGCCATGAATGTGGCACAGATAGCAAAGACCGGAACGAACCCAGCACTGAACCTTCTGGCTAAAAACGTATACTTTATATCGCCAGTCCTGTCCTGGCTTAAGGACCAATGCCGCATCAGCCATGCAATTCCTGAAAGTGATACCGCGTAAGCGAAAAACCTAAAAAAGAAGAAACCCATGGTCAGGTAAGGTGCCTTTCCCTTTAGCAAGACATCGTCAGGGTTCGTATGCAAAAGTTTCATCCACTCATAGAGAGCCTCTCGTGGTTCTTGAAGAATGAGTATCGGTATAAAAAAGACAAAGGAAAACGGCAGCATATTTGCCAAATGCTCCATGACTCTTCTCACAGCAATGCCCCACCCCGAATTGGATACATGATGTAAGAGAACCCAAAAAAGTCCACCCACAGCAATAGTGAAAAAATAGTAGCAAGCAAAGAGCCATGAATAGGAAAACGACTCTCTTAATTCTCCTCCCCCTAGGAATAAAATAACTAAACTTATGGCCAAAGTAATAGCTCCAATCAGACCAGCGATCTTGATCACCTTTGAGAACTTGGAAACCTCTACCCTTTCCCCCTCAAGAGGAAGGTCGGTCAGTGTTACTCCATGATCGGACATTTCTAATTCTTAGTTGATTAAGTTTATTCAGTTGAAGCGGTTTGACTTTCTGCAGGCTTCTTATTCTGCTCTTTTGCCCCGTTAATTTTTGCATTCTGCAACGCCCGCATATATGCAATGATTGCCCATCTGTCCTTTGCTGGAATAGCTCCACCGTATGGACCCATTAGCCCTCTTCCTTTGGTAATAATATTAAACATTTCCCCATCAGGACGATACTCTGGATTTGACGAGTCCGAGAACTTAGCATCGTGAAGATTGGCTATTGGGATCTGGCCCCCGTTCGGACCAAAAGATCGGACTCGGCCATTCCCGTTACCTGAGTCGGCATGGCAAATTGCACAATATATTCCATACCTTTGCTTCCCTCGAATGAGAAAATCCTTATTCACTTTGATTTCCACAGGCATTCCATCGCCAAAATAATCTCCCATCTGGCCAGAGTTAAAATAATTACCTGCTAAGGAAAACCCATCTACAATCGCGTCACCTTCATTCGCTGCAACTTCGGGAATACTGAAACCAACTGGCACTGTTCCATTGACAGGCTTTCGAGATCCAACTCCATCAGCAAAGAAGTCGGAGCTACTCTGTGCGTTAATCCTGTCCTGACGATCCATATCAGGAAAAATCTCAACTGGCGTCTCATTAAACTTGTGCCCCCGCAAGCCGAACATGCCCAAAATGAGCAGTCCGCCAAGAATTGTTGCGAGGAAAATATAACGCATAACTTTAAATATCGTCTTCTATGAGTTCTATGCTCTTACCTCCAATATCTTTGAGCATTTTAAGGGTTTCATTTTTTGAGAATTGTGGGTCACGTGCCTCAATACATAAAAAGAAAGCGTCATCTGAAAAGCGCCCGAATTGCTCGCTCGCAAAGAGAGGGTGATTCCATCTTGGTAGTCTGTTCAGTATCATACTTCCAAAGAGCGCAGTGAAAGCGGAGAATAAAACGGTCAGCTCAAACATCACAGGAAAGAACGCAGGTAAAGTGCCTATATTGGCCGGTTTGTCCTGCACGAACGTAGGATAAATCAAAACCTGAGTGACAAACTGTAATAAAAACGCAGTTAGAGTGCCGGTCGCCCCACCAATAAATACATACCATGAAAGTGTTGATTTTTTGAGACCCATTGCACCATCAAGACCATGTATAGGAAATGGAGAATGAACATCCCAATCCTTAAATCCGGCATCACGAACCTTTTCCGCGGCGTGATAAACATCACGTGCAGTTTCAAACTCGGCTATGTAGCCATGAACTCTCTTTAATTTACTCAATACTTCGATCTAAGTTTTTTTCTTTTT
>JAAZZC010000223.1 GCA_014239335.1 Verrucomicrobiales bacterium | reverse complement strand
CAAAACACCCCCATCTCGAAGGGGTTGCAAAGGACTTCATAGCGCGACCGGGATTCTCCGTGACTAAATCGAGTCGGCCTCACCGTCATTTTGAAGTTCGACGCAAGCAGATCAAAATTCCGGATAATTAAAAATCAGAAAAGGATATAAAGGCACAGAGAACTAGTTGATGTTCTCATGTAATTTCACTTCGACCTCGGGAGAAATATTAATTTTACCTGAAAGGTTATTTGAAGCGACACCGTTCCTCTTTCCTTTGCCGGTAAAGCTCAAACTTCCTCTGGATTTTTGAACTTTCCTTTTATCAGTAATGATGCATCCGGTGACTCTCACGTCACTGCAGTCAGCGGCATCGATTCCGTAAGGGACCCCGTCAGTGAGGACGCAGCCAGTAATTGCGATCCTTTGGCACTTTTCCATTTCGAGTAAGGACGCGCCGCTTTTCTGACCATTTTCAGATTCGTCATGCAAAGTGCATCCGGAAACGGTGCAGTCTTCACTGCTGACGAGGCGCATTCCGGTTCCCCTGGATGGTGTGTGCCTGCGGAAATGATTTGAACCGACTGTGACTAGACGTGAATTCTCAATTAATAGGTTACGGTTCGTGCATGAATAGATGGTGTTCCCGCTGATCGTCACTCCATAGACTCCACTCAGGTGCACGTTATTCTCCTGTGAGCCGATGACGTTTCCGGAAATAGTGATGAGTCCAGGAGGCCGACTCTCATCGCCTTTCTCGAGGATTCTGATGTTCGCGCCTCCTGGAGAACTGGTGGCCTGAATTGTGTTTGAATTGATAGTAACTTCATTGACGCTTGAGTCTGGATCAGTGGCGTCGATCCAGATTTCCGCGGTCGGCTCGGAACCGAGCTTTCCGTGAGTTTTTGCATTGTTATACTCAATATCATTGCCAGTAATTTGAAGGTTACGGACTTCAGATCCCTCGACGCGGATCCCTCCCAGTCGATTGTAACTGATGTGTGAATTTGAAACGTTGATCTGGTGCAAGTTGACCCGGTCAAGATACAGACCAACGCCGCTATTATGATAGAGGTGGCAATTTGAAATGACCACGTTTCTGTTCCGTTTGACCAAATGGATGCCATGCCGCATTCGGCGAACCATGACCCCATCAAAAACAGATTGCATTGTCCCGAGAAGTTCAAACCCGTCAGCATTTGGATTCTTTCCCTCTAGGGCAATGTTCTGTACTGTTGGCATGCGTTCCTGATCCCAGACGACAGGCTTTACGCTACCCGGATCGCCGGTTCCCTGATGCGCTCCGGCTAACCGGAACGCCGGTCCTTCTCCAGTCATGATCACTGTGGATGTTCCTGACTCGCCACTGATCGCGACTGGTCCCTTCTTCGTTAGAGCAATATTAATGGTTTCTGATATGAGGTAAGTTCCGGAAGGGAAAAAGAGCGCGCCGTCGCCTTTTTCTACAGCGTGCCGCACTGCTTCGGTATCATCTATAATTCCATCACCTTTAGCGCCAAATTGTCGGACATCACTCATGCTAATTATTATGAACACTTTTATTTTAGTAGGAAACTCTAAAAGAGGCCAATTAAAGACTGGCTCGTCGATATTGAGAGGAGGCTAATTGATCCAACACTGATTGATTTTCTGATATCGTTTTGATCAATGATAACAATAATATTTATCAATTTTTGTTGATGAGTTAACCGATTTAGGATTACGACATGAAATCATTTAACGCTTTTGTTCTGTCCTTTGGTTTAACTGCAGTGCTCGCATTCTTTGGGGCTTGCAGTAAGGAGAACGTGTCTGATGCCAGTAAGGCAACTGAGGTGGATGGCTTGAAGGCCCAAATAGAAGACTTGAGAAATCAAGTCCAAGTACTGGAGGGTACTGAGCTGACAGGCAAAGAAGTGGTTGAGTCTGACAAGGAACCAAAGATCAAGTCTCAAAAAGAACGGGCCAATGCCCTAGTCCAGGGCATTGTGTCCTCAGTCTCGGCAGAAGATTTCCAACAATTTCGTAAATTCACCTGCTTGGGTATGGGAAAAGAGGCCTTCAAGGCCTTCATGGTTCAGTCCGGAGACAGGAAAGTCTTGCGAGTCTGGGATTCAGCTTCGGATGATTTTGTTCTGGGACTCGAGAATAAAATGAAGGCAAGTTTCGACGCTGTCATTGATGCTGGAAAGCAGTCTCCGGGTTGGGATTGGGATTGGAACAAGGCCACTATTAAAGAAGT
>JAAZZC010000271.1 GCA_014239335.1 Verrucomicrobiales bacterium | reverse complement strand
TTTTGTGATGACCTTGCCTGAGTGGGGAAGTGTAGAAACCCTATTAAAGACAAGTATATAATTAATGCCTTCAGAATTTGATTGTCCAATAGAGAAAATGCGCTTGGCTGATCTTAATCAAGCTTCTATCTCTGCATTCCAACGGGCGTATGAACAGCTTTCTAATGGTGAAGATTTAAAGATATCCGAAGAGTCTATAGAGCCAGTCTATGATTTGACAGATTATGAAGATTTGCCGGATTGTAAGACTGAGGACATCATCAATTCATTGCGGGAAACTGTAATTATCAAGCTGAATGGAGGCATGGGAACTGGGATGGGTCTTGAGAAGGTAAAGTCACTCCTTCCTGTTAGAAAGGGGATTAATTTCCTGGATGTTATTGTTAAGCAACTCTTTCACTTGCGATCATCTTATTGTGAAGATTTACGCTTCTTGTTGATGAATAGTTTTTCTACGAGTGATGATACCAAGTCTTATCTGTCGAGGTATCCTGATCTTGGAAATCCAGAAAGCATTGAACTTATGCAGAATAGGGTTCCGAAGATTAGTGCTGATAGCCTTGCCGCAGTCAACTTTCCGGATTCATCCAAACTTGAATGGTGTCCTCCTGGGCATGGGGATATATATTCTTCGTTACTGGGAACTGGTCTTCTAGATAAGTTGCTTAATGAAGGGGTAAAGTTCGCTTTCATATCTAATTCTGACAATCTTGGAGCAACGCTTGATTTTAATATTCTAAATAGTTTTAAGGAGGGGGGGGCGTCATTTTTAATGGAGGTAACACAAAGAACTGAAGCCGATAAAAAGGGAGGGCATTTGGCTAGAGGGAAAGACACGGGATCATTTATTTTAAGAGAAATAGCGCAATGTGAGGATGAGGACACGGTAGCTTTTGAAGACATTCACAAGCATTGCTATTTTAATACTAATAATATATGGATTCGTCTAGATGCATTGAAAGAACACATGATGAATTTGGGGGGTGTGCTCGAGCTTCCCATAATAAGGAATCGCAAAACAGTTGATCCAACCGACTCTAACTCCTTGCCTGTTTATCAGCTTGAAGTAGCGATGGGTGCCGCCATTCAATGCTTTAAGAGCTCCGTTGCCTTAAATGTTCCGCGTTCAAGGTTCGCTCCCGTTAAGACGTCAGAGGATTTATTTGCATTGCAATCTGATGCCTACTCAATGACAGAGGACTTTCAGATGCAGCTCATGCCAGAAAGGGGTGGGGTGCCTCCGATTATCAGTTTGGACAATAGTTTTTATGCAAGTGCTGACCAATTAAATTTGGCAACTCAATTTGGCGTTCCCTCTTTGCTGAATTGTAAAAAACTCCAAATCGAAGGGCCAGTTGCTTTTAATGAGAGGACGATCTTTCAAGGATCGGTAGTTGTACGAAATAGCTCAAAACGGATAAAGGATCTTCCTGCGGGAAAATATAATGATGAAATTATCGAATTGAATTGATTATTGCCCCCTGTTTAGATGATTTCTATTTTAAATCGTAACTTTTCGGGATTCACAAGAATATGTGTTAATGGAAGTAAGGTAATACAAAGATGAAATATATTAAGCTGGTTTTTTTTGGTGGTTGTATCGGAGGACTTATCTTTCTTCTTTTGGAGATTGTTGTCCGTATTTTCTTTCCTGTCCCCATGGAGCCGGGAGTGGCATTGACTCTCAATAACGAGATTCCAGGGATTCGTAGTAATGTTCGATATAGCTTTGATGGGTACCGATTGAGGAAAGCAAATTGGGGCGATGACGAGGGAGGTAATTCTATTCGAGTTCTTTGCTTCGGAGGAAATGCAACCACTACAGTATTCCAAAAATCTGAAGATGCTTGGTGGGGAAAATTAGCCGAAAGAATATCCAAGGCAACGGGTAAGAATATAGAAGTGGGTGCAATGGCTAAGACTTTAAATGGTCAGTTCATACTGCCATCGGTAGTTAACGCAGAGAAGATTGTTGAAAGGTATGAGCCTGATTTGATTGTCTGTTGTTATGGATTCGGAGATACTTTGCATTATAAAGATTATGTTTATAATCGCGATAAGATTCATGCCCTGAAAAAGGGAGTGCCTAGAGGGTTAAAGTATTCTCTTGCGAAGGTTTCGCACATGATTCGGTTAATACGTAATAAGAAGACGAGGAGGCATTTGAAGGAGGCTTGGAAGCCATTGAATGCTCCTAATTATCATAGGGATCTTCTTTTCCGTGACAGGCTATATTACCAATCCTGTCCTGAACTGGAATATATTAAGCGGGATGAACATGATCCGTTAAATGAGTTCATTGATGGGATTAAAGCTTTCTCCGAACTTGCAATTAAGAATGAGTGTAGATTATTAGTAGTTGGCGAACCCTCCATTCACAGCCGAAGCCTTGGTAAGGAGGAGCTTTCTTTGATGACTTCAGTTCATTACCCAACAAAGCCTGTGCCAGGTAAGGGTTCAGGCCATCGCGTTAGACCGGAAACGATTGCTCTTGAGTTACAGCGATTTTATGATGCTGCCTCTGTTTACTGTCAACAAAATGAAATCGAATGGGTTAATCTTCACGGAATGATTCCACAAACTATTGAGTATTTTCTCGGTGAAACTGACGTAACAGATGTAGGAGCCAGTGAGATGGCTGATAAATTAATGCCAACACTAACGAATATCGTAAATGGCCTATAATTATACTATCTTTTTGCTTCACTTAACCTCTCAAAATAGTTGTTTTTTGATTAAAACAGTGCAAATTTGTACTTTGAGCAATTGTATTATTAGTAAATATTGAATTGATTCTCAAAGGATATTGATAAGATTTTTTAAGCAAAATAAACCCATGATTAAATCTCCGTTAAATCACAAGCAGTCATTACAAGGTAGGCAATTCTATATTTTTGCAGCGTTCCTTGCTGTCCTAACTTTTCTCTTCTATTCCGCTCCTGAGCTTTTAGCGCAAGAACCTGATACGGATGATACTGTGGCAAAGAAAACCATGCTTGATAATGTTACAGATGCAGGAATTTGGATGCTTCCTCTGCTCCTTGCTTCTGTCGCGATGGTAGCACTTATCGTATATAATTTCATGCAATTAACAGAGAGCAAATTCAATCCACCTGATCTCAAGACAAGCCTTCATGATCACATGGCAAACTGTCGTGTTCGTAGTGCCATTGAAGTGGCATCAACGAGCCCCACCTATTTAGGGATGATGGTAGCGGCGGCTTTGCCAAATGTTGACGCGACAGATGCTGATAGCCTAGGAAGAGAAGATGTGGAAGATGCTATTGCAGAATTTACAGTAAAACAGAACCGCGGACACTTAACATGGATCGGTTATCTAGGGATCATTGGTCAGATAGCTCCTATGTTGGGTCTGTTGGGAACGGTCGTTGGTATGATGGGTGCATTTAATACACTTGCCTCTCAAGGTCAGGCTGATCCATCTGTTCTGGCTGGTGACATTGGACTTGCGATGGTGACAACGGCATCAGGATTAATAATAGCGATTCCTTCGATTTTCTTCTTTTTCTTCTTACGGAATAAGTTAAATGGATTAGTTGCTAGTTGTCATAATGATTTGTCTGAGATGTTAGACGCTAGTTATCAAGCTGTTAATGCAGATCAAGCCATGGCGAAAGTGCCAGAAGGATTTCAAGCCTAATAGGCTGAAGATGACATTTCTTTTGAGTAAAAAGAAAAAATCAGAACTAGGATAAGAATAGAATGGCCTCATCCAAACTTCAGTCCATTTTGGAGCATCAGGAAGATGATCCGAGGATGGACATGTCACCGATGATTGACATGGTCTTTCTTTTGCTGATCTTTTTTATGGTGGCCTCTAGAATGGTGACTGTAAGAGTTGATGCTGAGATTAAACCGCCAGTAGCCGATGAATCTGTTCGACCTGAGAATGCCAAGGGGCGTATCATTTTTAATATTCGATCAGATGGAACATTCACTGCTGGCGATGGCACGGTCACTGTCACTGAAGACGAAATAACGGAGAGAGTCACAGCTTGGAATGACAGGTACAAGGACAGTAAGCCTGAAGCTTCTCTTTTGCTCAGATCGCATCGCGATGCATCTGTCAGAGATGTTAAGAAAGTAACTAAAGCAGCGGCTCTGGGAGGAATTAATAAAGTAGTCTTTGGATCTTTAAAAACTGGGAAGTTCGATTAATTAGCATGGCGCGAAAAAGGAAATACAGGCAAGAGGCTGATAAGGATCCAGAATTGGATATTTCATCATTAGTTGACGTTGCATTTCTTTTACTCATTTACTTTCTTGTTACGGCTACGTTGAGGCCCGATGAGACTGATCTTTCAATTGTCTTGCCGACTCAAATTCCTACTGAAAATCCTGACAAAGTTGACCCTGTCGCAATAGTTATTGGGCCTAGTGGTAATATTACTTATGACGGGGATGTAATTCCAACCAGTGAGGCTAAGGGGGCTGATCGGTTGCCTGAGTTAAGAAGCCGATTAAAAGAATATAAACAATTGTGTGATAATGGCGGCAGTAAACCTATGGTTACAGTGGCAGCAGACGATGACGGTAAAACTCAACGTTTTATAGACGTTGTTAATGCTTTAGCGTCAGTACAGATTAAAAATATCACAATGACTGGTTTTCGTGACGAGGAAGAATAACTTTTCCCTAACATAATCTTTTTAGTATTTCTTCGTTTAGTAGATGAGGTAGATAAAATTAAATTGGAAATGAATCGGCTAGCTAAAAGATAGATAAAAACCACTTTTAACAGAGCATTCATCTGAGGTACACTTTCTATACTTATATTGTAAACTGTTAAGACCCTACAAAGCCAAAACCACTACATGGAAAAACAAGTAATGCGCGATCATAGAATTATTACTTTTCACATATTCTTTTGCCTGAGTTTTTTTGTATTAAATATAGAAAGATCAGATGCCCAGAATCCAGTCGATGACAATTACCGTAAGGCTGTTACCCTCATGGAGGAAGCGAAGTGGACAGAGGCATCAAGTGTATTGACGTCTGTTATAAGTGACCATAGTCAAGACGCTATGAAGTATTACGGCCCGGCATTTGGGTTGCTTCACTATCATCTTGGACTTTGTCAGATGTCACAAAAAAAATACAAAGAAGCTGCCCGACAGTTTGAGATCACATATAAAAACTTTCCGAACAAGGTAGCTGATGGCATTCCAAACACTCGTAACCACTATCACAAAAATGCTCTGTACCGATGGGGTACGGCTGAACAAGGTGCCGAAGAATACAAAGGGGCATTAAAAATATACGACAAATTTATCAGTGAGAAGCCTGAGAAGGGAACTTACAACGGTGCTGAGCTCTATATCAACATGGGAGTTTGCCATGCGAGATTAGGGAATGTTGCAGAAGCGACTGATAAAATTCAAAAGGTATATGACAATCATGACAGGTTAAGGGAGCGAGATAAAGGAATGTTACATCTCGCTTTCTTTGATCTTGCCAATCAGTGGATAGAAAAAGCGCTACCAGCTGATGGCATTGCTTTCATGGATAAAAATGATGCGCCACTTCGTTTTTCGCCTTATGACAGCTATAAGTATAAATTTAATGAGAGAACTCTTAAGCTTGCTCAGGATGCTTCGAGTGGTGAGAAGAATCTTGATGCATTAGCTCTTAGATTTTTCACACTCGTTCCTAGAACTGAGGACGTCATTTCCGAGCTTCAGGATAGAATGTCCTTTGAAAAGGGTGATGCGACAAGAGCCAAGATACAAAAAGAGATTGATAAATATGAGGCTAAGATTTCTGGAGGGACCACTGTAGATATTGCCGCTCTAAGGCTTTTGGCATTTGTTTACGAAAAGAATAGTAGTTTTCGTGCCGCTTACGCTGTTTTCGATTACATGACAAGAAATTATCCAATTGCTAGGTCATTGGATGGCAAAAAAGACCTTCACCCTGATCTTGTATACAATGCCACTAGGTGTGCATTTTCTATCGGAGATTTGCTTTCAGCTCAACATCATGGGATGAATTTCTTGAAGAAGTATCCTGGTCACGAGTTAGAGCCAGAGGTCCAGAGCATGCTCATGGAACAGTTGTTTCGTAGAGGTGACTATGAAAGGTGCATAGAGATTGCAGTTAGCATTTTGCCCAAGTTGCCAGAAGATAGTCCGCAACAAGATCTTTGTCTTTTTTGCTTGGGTGGTTCCTATTACTATGATGGACAATATGAAGAAGCAGATGAGATACTTGAACAGCACGTAAAAAAATATCCTAAGAGTGGGTATCTTGAAGAATCCAGTTACTACCGAGGAGCTAATAAAGTAAAGCTCCTTAATTGGGCTGTAGCATCACCACTTCTCGAAATATGGCTAAAGAATTATCCCCAATCATCGTTAAGACCATTCGCGATTTTAGATAGAGCTACCTGCCATTTTGCTACTGATGAAATGGTAAAGTGTCTAGAAAAGCTTGATGAAATTGAGCAGCGTCATCCTGGGAGTGATATTTATGATCGCAGTCTGAATTTACGAGGTGATGTGCTGCAAGCTCAGAAAGAGTGGCCCGCTGCTCATGAATCTTATGTTAAAGGAAAGTCTATGGCTGAAAAATCAGGGCATTATCAGGTTGCTGCTGAGTCATTAAGTCAGCTTGTAGTTGTAGCAAATTCTCAAGAAAAATATAAGGAAGCTGCTGACTATTATGATGAATTTGTTACTAGCTACCCAGGCAATTTCCTTGAGCCACAAGTAGTTGCTAATGCATTAGAGGCTCTTATACATGAATCTATTGGAAGGGGTCAAGAGGGTCTGGATAAAATGGAGAGTATTATCGATCAGCTAGGTCGTCAGGAGAATGCTGATCTTGAAAAGGCTGTTGCGAAGTATGGAAATGTTTCAATTAAGTTATTTGGCGAAGATAAAACAATTCAAAAGTTAAAAGAAATGGCCACAAAGCCTGGACAGCCTCAGGCTGTGTTGGCATGGCTTCTAGTTTCTAGGGTTGATATTCTAGAAAAAATCAAAAAGGATGATCCGGCCACGGCCACGGCGGAAATAAACACTGCATTTACAGAGCTTAGAAGTTTTGATAAAAAGGTGCTGGCTCCTTATGTTCTTGCAAGGATAGGAGGGTTTTTGAGAGCTAGTAATTCGACTGAGTCAGTTCCCTGGTTCAATGAAATCGTTGAAAGGCCTGGAGTAGAAGCTAAGGACTTTGCATATAATGCATTAGCAAAAATTTATTTAAAGGGGACCGATGTAAATAAGCACGAACTGGCTTTGAAAAATATTGACTGGGTCATACAAAACACTGGAGACAATAATATAGCAGGTGAATCAGCTTATGAGAGAGCCTCTTATTATTCCAAGAGAAAACAGTGGCCTGAGGCGGAAAAGAGATGGACCGAATTTACTGGTAATAAAAAATGGGCTGGAGCTAATAGTCCAGAAGCGTGGTATCAATTAGGCAAGGCCCGGGACGAGCAGGATAAATTACCTGAAGCGCTTAGCGCGTATGTGAATGTGTATGGAAGATATGGATCTAGAATCGAATACGCAATACCTGCAGTTGCTCGTTCCGCAGAAATACAAAATGATCTTGGCGAAAAGGAAAAAGCTTACCGGCTAGCTTATGTGAGTGGATTTAAGTGGGCTGAGTATTTAAACGAATATGAAACTGAAAAAGCCATATTAAGGTCCATCTTTGTTTCGCTGGAAGGTGAGTTCCGTAAAGAGAACGATAAGGATCCGTATACCAATTAACAAGATAAGTGCCGCATCGGTGATAAATATTTTATTCTCCAAAGCCATTTGAATGAAAAACTACATTAAACTATTTTTAATTATAATTTTCCTTTCCATGGGAATTTCTGTGAATTCATTAGCCAAACCTATTGCGGCGACTCTGACAATGGGTAAAAACAAACAGGACTTCCCTGGTTATGTGACAAAGGCTGATGATAATAATTTATACGTTAGTCAGTTTGAAAATGGATCAGCCGCTGCTGGTTATTCATTAGCTAGTATTCATGAAATTTCATGGCGAGAGCCCGATGATTGGAAGGAAGCGATGGAATTATGGAATCGTAATGACTATACTGGTGGGATAACTGCCTTTGCGGAGGCAATGGAGGCTTATAAAGGACTGGCTGAGTCAAAGCATCCTTTAATGCAAGATTCGATTGGTGCGCTGGCAGTATTCTACTATATGGAGTGTTTGCGCAGGACAGGTAAATTTAGCTCGATGATGGAACCTTATCTTAGGGTTCAAAGAGTAAACTTAGGAGCTAAATGGCAAGATCAAATTAGACTTTTCCAAGGATGGTCTCATTTAGCTGAAGGGAAGTGGAAGCCTTTAAATTTAATGATGGAGGTATATGAGATTAAGGAGTCTGAAATTCCGGGAATTGGAGACTTTACTGTTGCTCCGAATGAGCTCCCTATAAAGCCCGAGATTAATGTGCACCATATGGCACAGATTGCTTTCTTGCGGGCGAGATCAACGGACGAGCTTTCTAAGGCGCTTGATGTGGAGTTGAGTGAACTTGATCCTGATTCTGATGAGACTCTTGAGCAGAGGCAAAAGCTTGCTATCCAGATAGGAGTGATGCGATCAAAGGCGCTCACTGACTATTCTCGTGCTTTTACTATAAATTATGGACAGGAAAGAGGGCTTGCCTTGAGGGCGATGATTTCATCAATGAAGTTGATCAAAAGAATGCCCAACTTTTCCACTAACTTTGTCATGCAGAAGGAAGCTCATGGAATAGCTAAACTTTTTAATGGTATTAGCCCAAGCAACATGCCTGCTGAATTATCAGATCTTTTACAAGCTCCTGTAGACCCTGACGCTGGGAAATAATAATTATAATTTTTCTGATCTTTATTAATCAGATTCGACATAATACTCTAATTAGCTGGAAGCTATTTAGTTTTTTTAAGAAAAAGCTTAACAAACTTACCCTTTAATCTTAGCAGGGTATTTGAGCATCGTAAGAACATCTCTAGGGCTCATTTTCACTACCTCGTTTTCACTGACGCCAAGAGTAATTAATCTCTTTTTTTGATCATTTTGGCGGCGACGTTTTGCAGCTCCTCCCTTCCGGGGACGGGTGAGGTGCGTTTTCATGTATTTTCTTTTTACGCGCATTTTATCGAGAGGTTACCTTTAGTCGTTAGTGTTATACTATAATTGTATTTGAGCGGTTAATTTGCATCAAAAATCAGATTCTTAAAGTGAATTTTAAGAATTAATGATTGGCTTTAATTTCATCAAATACTGCAGGAGGTACCATTTTAGCAACATGTTCTTCCCAGCCTTCCGGGCCTATTAGACCTTTTACCATGCTGCTGCTTACTTCTGCCAAGTTTCTTGGAGGCATTAAGAATACAGTTGTAATGTCTTTTTTGAGCTGAGAATTAGTGTGCCTCATGCCCCTTTCAAATTCGTAGTCATGAGCGGATCTTATGCCTCTTAGTATGTAACTTGCTCCTATTTCGGTCGCGTAGTCAACGAGGTATAAATTCTCGAAATACGCGACATCTAAATTGTCATTGATGGGAAGAGTCTTATTTAATATTTTCAATCTTTCATCTACCCCGTAAGTATAATTTTTTTCAGGGTTTATTCCTATAGCAACTGTTAAGTGATCAAAAAGGGAAAGTCCCTGTTCAATCATCCAAAGGTGTCCATTTGTGAGTGGATCAAAGCTACCAGCGTAAACTGCTTTTCTTTGTGTGGTGGACATTTTTACGAAGATTTAAGATATTGTTGAATGAATTGGGATCGCTTTAATTCAAGATCTCCAATGACATTAATTGGTTGGCCACATTTAATTTCTAGTGATTGACCAATGCATAATGGTAAAGAGTAGTGTTCTCCATCAATGAATAATTTTCCTTTTCTTGTAAGAGAATCAATCTTTAGAGAGGAAGTGATTCCTGCAAAGAGTTCTCTTGTGCCTCGATGTATGAATTGAAATTTATCACTTGTCAATGGTAAGGGGTCGAGTCCCTCTTGGAAAGACCATGCAGTTGATCCTGCGGCAGTTGATATGAGAATCCCGCTGTTACGATATGCTTGCCCTTCAACTTCGTATCTGGTAGTTGCGGCGGGATTTGGATTAGCAAACAATAGATCGTTAAGCACAGGAGGGCCGACCGATGTTCCATCTATTTTCAATGCAATTCGAGATAAGGTTGTCCTTGGTCCATCGTCCACGTTACCAAATAATTCTTCAAAATTATCACCTGTGCATGAACAGAAGAAACCAATGCTTCTATCAGGATCTGAATTCACACCGAGTATCGGAGTGCTGTCAGTGATATAGTGGGAAGTTTCTAAAAAGGTGCCATCACCTCCAACGCTTATGACGAGGTCAGCAGAGCTTATGACTGATTCGGTGATTTCAGATCGGTACACCATATTTATTTCTGCTCCGGATGCACTTAGTGTTCTTTTTACGTTTTGAATTGTGTTTTGCTGTGTCTGATGGCTTTCTTGAAATGCTTCCCTTGCCTCAACTCTCCCAGAAATATAGGAACTGACATTACTGTCCTTGGAATTGCTAAACAGTTCCCAGACGCTTTTCTTATAGATGAGCGCAACTTTCATTGTTCCGTTGCTTTAATTCTCTTTTAATTTTGTCTAAATCGCAACTGTAAGAACTTACGGTATGGTTGACCATGAGTTCAAACACTAATAAATCCAGATTCGGTTATTAAATGATCTTGAATTTTAATAAGAAAAGAGACTCTTAGATTGGGTATTGGAGCAGAGAGAATCTTAAGCTCCAAATATTATTTATAAGAGCTAGCTATTTAGGCTGCGGCCTAGATCAACTTCCTGCCCGCAATGTGCCAAATAATTTTTGTGGATCTATTCCACGAATATTTGCTTCCTTAATGGTATTTCGATATCATCACCTGCGAAATATTGACCCTTTTCTATTGTGCTGAATTCTCTTGATGGTTGCAATTTTTCATCTTCTTTGGGACCTTCTAAGAGTTCATTATTTTTCATTTGTAACATGCGAAAAACTTCTTCTACTCTGCTATATATTCTATATCATCTGCGTGGCATCTCTGTGACAAAGGTCAAATAAGAAGACCATAATTAATTGAGAAAAATACGACGCTCTTCAAACCAATAAATAACAGATTTAAACTTAAACCGGAGTAGTCTAAGGCTGACTCTTTGAAATTAATTCATTATGCACATCATTAAATTCTTTGTTTTTGTTCATGTACTTTTCATCGCTCAGATTTCCACAGCTAAAGATCAAGCTTATTGGGCTCATGATACGAGTGACATTGCTCCTGACCCTACAGTTACCTTCGGTGTTCTTGAGAATGGGCTTAGATATGCTGTAATGCCTCATTCTGAACCTCCTGAACGAATCAGTATGAGACTTTACGTGGATGCTGGATCCTTAATGGAAACTGAAGAGCAGCAGGGCCTTGCCCATTTCATTGAACATATGGCGTTTAATGGAACTAAGAATTTTCCAGCTGGAGAAATGGTAGAGTATTTTCAGCGATTGGGAATGTCTTTTGGAGGCGACACCAATGCACATACTTCATTTAAAGAAACGGTATACAAACTTGAGTTGCCTAAGCCTGATGAAAATTTAATTAAGAGAGCAATGTTACTGTTCCGTGATTATGCAGACGGAATGCTTATGAGTGGAAAAGAATTAGAGAAGGAAAGAGGAGTAATTTTAAGTGAATTGATTACTCGGGATTCTGCTGAATGGAGGACACAAAAAGAAGCATATAAGTTTGCTCTTCCGGATTCATTAATTAGCAAACGATTCCCGATAGGTACCAAAAAAGTAATAAAGGGAGCAGGTCGAAAGACTTTCATGGACTTTTATAAAACCTGGTACACACCTGATCGCATGTCCATCGTGGTCGTGGGCGCGGTCAAAACAGATAGCATCATAGCAATGATCAAAAAGAATTTTTCATCAATGCCATCTCATAAGTCCAGTCTGAGAGATCCTGATCTTGGGAAAATCACAGTTGGAAGAGGGGTGATTACTAAGACGCATTATGAAAAAGAAGCGACAGAAACTAATGTTAGCATTGAGGTCGTAAAGCCCTACTCATGGGAACCGGATGACACAAAAAAGAATATTCGTAACCTAAAGCTTTTCATTGCTAACCATATTATTGATAATCGCATTTCGGAGCTCGCTAAAAAGAAGGGGGCTGTAATTACCGGTGGTGGTTCCTATGCCCAGGATTTTCTGGATTTTGCACAGTTCGCTAGTGTTTATGTAACCAGTGAACCTGAAAATTGGGAGGGGGCTTTGCATGTTGCTGAACAGGAAATCAGAAGAGCTCTTACTTATGGGTTTAACCAAAACGAATTTGAAGAGGTTTCTGCGACTCTTCGTAACGCATATGAGCAAGCTTTAAGGAGTTCTGTTTCTCGTAAATCAAGGAGCCTTGCTGATTCGCTTACTCGATCTATTTCAGGGAAAAAAGTTTTTACTAGTCCTAGACAGGATATGGATTGGTTGAATAAGAATATTGCGTTAATTACTGCAGATGCGTGTCATGGGGAATTTAAGGAAGCTTGGGAATCCAGTGATCGGCAGATTTTCATAGGCGGTAATATTGAGCTTAATAAAGCGGACAGCCAAATTCAGAAAGCATATTTGAGTTCAAAATCAAAAGAGGTGAACCCACCCAAGAAGGAGGGTAAGGCAGAATTTGCATATAAAAACTTTGGCAAACCGGGGCAGATAGTTGAAAGGAAAGAGGATAAAGCGCTTGGGGTCGTGCAATTGCGCTTTTCAAATAATGTGAGGCTAAATCTTAAAAAAACAGATTACGAGAAAGATTCGATATCGATAGGTGCAAGGATCGGTTCTGGGATGCTATCTATGCCCAAAGATAAGCCTGGGTTGGGGACGGTTGCATCAGCAATTTTTACTGCGGGAGGGTTAAAGCAGCACAGCACGGATGAGCTTCGGCGCATTTTTGCAGGAAAAACAGTTAGTGGATCTTTTGCAGTAGATGAAGATGCTTTTATATACAGTGGATCAACTAACCGTAAAGATCTTGTCGATGTGTTACAATTAATGACTGCTTATATAGTAGAGCCTGGTTATAGAGAAGAGGCTCTGAGGCAGTTCCAAAATCAACTTGATCCTCTTTACACGCAACTTGCTCATACACCTATGGGTGTGCTCCAGGATCGAGTTGATAGATTTCTCAAGTCCGATGATTTTCGTGCAGGATTCCCTTCGCGCCCTGAAATCACAAAAAGAACGATAGGAGAGGTTAAGGATTGGCTTTCGGATACTCTAGAAAGTGCATATATGGAAATAGGTATAGTAGGAGATTTTGAGGAGAAAGTCGTGATTGATGCCGTTTCAAGAACTCTGGGAGCTCTTCCAGCAAGAAGAGTTAACAAAATGGAATTTACTGGTGAAAGAAGGATGAATTTTCCAACAAAAGGTCAGTCCAAGGCATTTGTTTTTGAGTCCGAGATTCCTAAGGGAATGGTAGGGGTATATTGGCCGACTCAAGATATATGGGATATTAGCAGGACAAGGCGTCTGAGCGTTTTGGGCGCAGTTTTTGCAGACCGGCTTCGTAGTAAGGTAAGAGAAGAGTTAGGGGAGGCGTATAGTCCACATGCACGGCACATACCCAGCGATACATATAAAGGGTACGGATATTTAATGTCAGTAATAACAGTTGATCCGCCTCAGGCTGAGAAAATTGTAAATGTAGTCGAGGGCATTGGAACAGCATTAGCATCTAAAGGAATCACCGAAGATGAATTGGAGAGGGCTATTAAGCCCTTGTTAAACAGCATTGAGCAACAACTTCGGCAGAATGCGTATTGGCTAAGAACAGTCTCTTTGAGCTCACAAGAATTCCCTCAAAAACTTAATTGGGCTAAAACAATGCTGAAGGATTACAAGTCAATCAAAGTCAGTGATATAAATTCGTTGGCTAAAAAATATCTAAGCGAAGGCAGTTCTGTCAGTGTTAAAATCGTTCCCGAAGACGCTTCTTTAGATAAGGCACCTTAAATTCAGTTAATATTTTTTATTACCATAAATATAACTGATTGATTATTATGAATTTATAAGTTTATTCATTCTGTTCAGGTAAGTCTGTTGACGTTAGCTAGACACCTTGCTTTAGTATCCGGCCTTATAGTAAGTAACAAAACTGAAAACCAACAAAAAATATGCCCACTTTTGGAATTAATGGATTTGGCCGAATTGGCCGTAATGTCTTTAGAGCTATGACTCCCGAGCAGAGGAAGAGCGTTGTAGCAGTGAATGATTTGACTGATAACAAAACTTTGGCACACCTCCTTAAATGGGATTCAACGTGCGGTAAGCTTAATGCCGAAATTAGTTATGATGAGGACAGTATAACTGTTGATGGGCACTCTATTAAAGTCTATGAGGAACGTGATCCTGCTAAGCTTCCATGGGGTGATCATGGAGTCGAAGTTGTACTAGAATCTACTGGATTTTTTACAGCCAGAGAAAAAGCAGAGCTCCATATTACTAATGGTGGAGCTAAGAAAGTTTTAATTTCCGCACCTGGTAAAGATGTGGATCTAACAATGTGTATGGGAATTAACTCTGATCAGTATAATCCTGATGAGCATAATGTTGTGTCAAATGCTAGCTGCACAACGAACTGCTTGGCTCCTATGGTTAAAGTTCTTAATGATGCTTTTGGCGTTGAGCGTGGTGTTATGAGTACGATTCACAGTTACACAGGTGATCAAAGGTTATTAGATTCTCCTCATAGTGATTTCCGTCGTGCGAGATCAGCTGCTGTAAATATTATTCCGTCTAGCACAGGTGCTGCTAGAGCCATAGGAGAAGTCATTCCGGAAATGAAAGGTAAACTCAATGGTGGCGCATT
>JAAZZC010000122.1 GCA_014239335.1 Verrucomicrobiales bacterium | reverse complement strand
TGGCATATCGAATTTTTGCGAGGCGGCGAGTTTCAGACCTTCACCGACGTCGCCAAGTGCTGGGAAGTCGTCAAGGCCGCCAATAACGAACTCGGCTCCAAGTTCTTCAGAGTCATGGTCGATGCGGCTCATTGTGGAGACTCTGAACTATCAATTTCTGAGAATCAGTCAAAGATCACTGAAATCGCGGAATCTGATGAATTTAGTTATGTTTCATGCCTCTGCCGAAACGACCCGCGGTTGCCTATCAACTGATGACGGATGGATCGGCGCACTACTCTCTGCTGCAGCGAAGAGTGGAAAGTTGGAGTTTGTATTTGTTGAATTGTTCCATCATGAGGACCCGGCACTCGAAGCGCTGCGCAACCTTGATTCGGGCCACGGAATCGACACCACTGATGGTCGGACTTATAGTCAGGCCGTAGCTGATGGGCTAGCGGAGACTGCCAGAAGACTTAACAATCTGGTCACTCGTGGACATTTGAGCTAGTCTCTAGCAATAGCAACATAAATAGCCAAGCCACAATCCTGCACCCTGACTCATAATCAGGTAAGGCATACTAATTGGCTCGAGAATGTGGTGCTGAAAAAATTTCAGTGATGCAATTAAAGCCGCTTTCAAAAATCAAGGTGATATCATTAACATATCCTAAAAAATTCCCTCCGGATGAATAGACAAACCTAATCCAGGCGCTTCAGCAAAATTCCATCGCCTGGTTCGAACAATCCCTCCCGACCCAAAACGGAGGCTGGGATTGCTAATATCTCTGGTGACCAAGATCCTGCCAAAGGCACCTTCACGTGCGAGAGGTGGCTGCTTGAGGGCTTGCCCTACAGTCAGAGCAGCTCGGGACAACAAAGATGTTTCTCCAACATGTGCCCCAAGAATAACATCCATGCCCTGAGCCTGAGCGGCCCGCGCAAGCTCAATCGACCGCAGAATACCGCCACTTTTGGAAACCCTAACATTGGCAATCCATTTCAGACTCGAGTCCTCATAGAGCGGCAACTGGTCTTTACTTAATAAGCTTTCATCGAGGATGATGCGCGCCTTCATTGCCTTGGCCAGTTGGGCTTGCCCCTCTGCATCGCCCGCTCGAATAGGTTCCTCGATGGCCCATATTTTCCGGCTAAGCCCTTTAAGATGATTCGCGCACTTGTCCGCATCAGTGTAGAGATTGTTCGCATCTACCCGGAGACGGATGTTACTAGGCAATGATTGAAATCGCCGCTTATCCCGCTCAAGATCCGAGCCAATTTTAACCTTAAAGTCCCTGAATCCAATGAGCCGATAGATGAATGCTTGGGCTCGGGTCTTAAGTGGACTGCTATCACCCACAACTGCTGAGTATTGAATATTATCATTAAGGGCTGGTAACTCCAAAAGAGCCTCAACCGATATTTTCTTCTCCTGAGCCAACATATCAATTAACGCAATCTCAAGCGCAGAAAAAGCAGCTGGGTTTTTATCAATTAAGGCCTCCTCGGCTCGAAGCCTTTCCCTCAATGCGTCAATAGATTTGATGGAGTTAACCCAGTCTTCGCCGTACCCCTTAAGAAAAGCGATCGCACTTTCTTCAGTTTCACCCGTCACATACGATCTTGGACAGGCTTCTCCGTAGCCGCTAAATGGACCAGCTTTGACCTCAACAATAATACTGGATGACTCCGAACGGTTGGCAGAGGCGTGTTTAAAATTAAACCTTAATGGGGCAGCAAACCTCACCCATCTGATACCACTTGTCATGGTTCCTCCCTCTCAGCCCATTCACCAATCCATTCGGCCCATTCATTCCAGTATGAAAGGACCGGGGGTTTATATTGTGCTTCTCGAACCCCTTGCTCGAGGAACTTGGCCTTAATGGCCTGACCCGCTCCGTCAAGGAACCGTCCCGCCTTCACAGGTTTAAGACGACCGCTTGCCCTCTTATCATCATATTCACTATTACGTTGCCGCAGCTCGGCCTCAATCTTTTCCGTAATGGTAACCAGTGAAACGTCCTGAGAAAGCTCAACAAAAACACGGTATGTACTAGCTTCTTCATCCGCCAGCACAAGATAGGTATCAGCAACACAACTCGCAGATTTCAGTCCAGCAGACACTGCGGCAATCACCTGATCTTCGCTAATTTTCTCTCCCGTAATATTAGTCACCCCCTTGCCTTTGCGGACAAATATCAATCCAGGACAATTGCCTAATCCCTCGGTGACTCTGACAACATCGTTAATGTCATATCGATAGAGACCAGAAGGAGTTGTAACAAAAATGTAGTAATCCTTGCCGAGTTCAAGCTCAGTCAATGAGAGGAACTTGGGGGAATTTGACTCCCAATCCTCTTGCCCGACAAACTCATAAAAGTTATCGGTAAATATAGGCAGACAAATGTTACGGTCCACATCAACGTTTGTTGTGCCACTAAACTCGCTGGAAGCATATCCCACTTCAACCACCTTCACTCCGGAAGGTAGATAGCGCTTAAGCTTATCCAATGCAATTCCACAACTGCCCCCCGTCCAGGTCACCAGAGTTGATAAGGACGGCCATAGGATGTCTGGTGGTATCGACCTATCTGTTTTTAGAGCCCGACTGAGAATCGTTCGGCGAGTCGATTTCATTTGAGCTCTAAGCTGAGGAAGAATGGAAGCAGTACCCTTGAGTATTTTCCTCTCATCACCTTCTATTAATGTGGCCAACAGTTCTTCAGCTCTTTTCTCGATTAATATACACACCTTAAGTAGTGACGAAGGATTGACTGAAAAAACACCCGTAGTGGAACCAAAAACTAAAGCGGACAATGCATAGACCTCATACTTAGCTTCCACATCACTCAAATTGAAAGCTTCTTTTGGAATTCCGAATTTCTTTTCGAATATGGAAGATAGCGACTCATAATTCGCACCTGAAGTTGAGCCGAAAGGGATACCATTAGGTAGCGTTCCCTCAATACCAGGGCTGAAAAAACCTAAAACCGTTCCTTTAAAAAAATTTGTCTTACTCCACAGGGAATAGGCCAGTTGTTTCTGAAAACGCTTAATCTGATTAACTCCAGATTTCGTCATAGGAATATCCTTATACCGTCCAGTAGTCCCACTGGTTCGAGCATAAAATACAGGGTCAGCAGCAGTGAGCTCTGCATGTCCTTCCTGCTGACGTTTGATGTAGGGCTCCAGAGCATTGTAGTCGCAGATTGGAATCCGCTTCCTAAATTCTTGAACCGATGAAATCCCCGCGAACCCATATTCCTTCCCAAACTCGGTTTGCTCATTTTTCTGCAGGATCCGGAGCAACAGGTTTTTCTGAGTTACCTCAACCCTACGCGATGCAATTAGAAAAGGTGCCCGCATAGTTAGGCGTGACCAGAACATTACTATCCGGATCGCAATGTTGGCTATGGCCTCTTTCATTTATCAGGCGCGTGCTCTGTGGGTTGAGTGAAGGGTGCCACGATCTGAGAGAGGAATCCCCGCGGCCATTTCTTATTACCAATCCCCACTTCAGAGACCGTTTTCTCCTTCGGCAAAAGCCGTGTTCCAAAGCAGGCATCCCAAACGATAAGATTATTACCATAGTTGGCATGGCCCTCAGCAATTACGGTCGAGTGATGCCATCGGTGAAGCTCTGGTCCGGCAACTATCCAGTTCAAAAAACCGAGACGAACGTCAGCATTGGAATGTTGATAAAAACCATTAACCGCATAGAAGACGAAATAAGCGGCGAAAACCTCTGGTCCAACTCCTAGCAGTAAGAACGGTAAACTATCACCCAGAAATTGGATTGTTTTGTCCAATGGATGAAAACGTCCAACATTCATCGTATAGAGCTTGTCGGAGGCGTGGTGAACAGCATGGAACTTCCAAAGAGGATTGAATTCGTGCATTAAGCGGTGAATCCAATAACGAAAAAACTCAGCGACCAACAACATCAGGACGATTTGCCCCAAAAGCGGCCATTCATGAGGCCAAAAGTCCAGTGCAGTAAAAACTGAACTGCCTGCAAAAGTGATGAT
>JAAZZC010000237.1 GCA_014239335.1 Verrucomicrobiales bacterium | reverse complement strand
TGCTTTGCGAAAATTACTCATTGCTTGAGTTGACTTGCCTTCTTCAAACTGAAGGCTCCCTAGATTGAAGAGCATCGCTGGACTCTTCTCCAAAAGTGAACTCTTAACTATCAATGATATGGCACCTAGTCGATCCCCGGCGGCCATCTTCTTAGAGACCAAATCCAGTTCTTCTTTCTCTTTCGCGGTCAATTTGGGTTCTATGCGCGAATCAATTCCATAACTAGCAGTAAAAGCCTTGCGAAAAGATTCAGTGCTCCATATCGGATCAATTGGAAGTGGAGCTGCATCTGTAAAACAGGTACAAACAAGCATTAATGTGAGTTGTGTTTTTAACATTATTTCGGTGGCTGTAATGTCATCGGCCAACGGTAAATAGCGTTAACCGGGTTCCCATCTTTTCTCGGAACTGAAAAACGAGACCTCGAGGCAAACGATGTTGCCATCTTGGTCAGTTCCGGGTGAGAACTTGAAAGTACTTTTCTAACCTTAACTCTACCGTTCATTGAGATGCCCACTTCAAGAATTACGGTTCCACTGCGCACGCCGCGCCTCAGTAGAGCGCTCGGATACCTAGTAGAGGGTCTATTCATCAATCGCGGCCTCGAGTCCAAATCGCCAACAGATACGGGGCCCTGAATTCTTGGCTTTGAAATAGGAGCTGGTACCGGATTTGCAGGTTTTGGTGTCGTTATTGGAAGCGGTGATGGTGTAACCTCAGGGTTTGATTCTAACTCAAAATCTACAGTCCTCATGGTGAGGTCAATATTTGAATCAAGAGTCGCAACTAATGGAAGAGCTACACTCTCAATCTGCACCTCAAGCTTAGGTAATGGGAGCGGGGGTGGGGGAGGAGTTTCTTCCTGGATTTCTAGAGGAGGAGGAGGAGGAGGAGCCATTTCAGGAACAGTTTCCATTGTTCTTATTGTTCGGTCGGGGATCCGCTCTGCATCCAAGAGTCGCATCATTATAAGAAATGAAAGTAATAAGATTACTAAGAAAACCCCACCCACAAGTCTACCTATCAGACTTCTGAGTAAAACTATTGGGTTCCTTTTCCTGATTAATTGCATCCTATATTTAAAATCATTTGATTAGCTTCCATTCAACGTGGAGACGAAGACCCTGACAGCACCAGCCAGCTTAGCCTCATCTAAAACTTCAACTGTTTTTTGAGTGGCTGTCCTACGGTCAGCCTGTATGACCACTGGAAGATCATCTCCTTTGAGGAGTCTTCCCACGACTGCCCGCACACCTCCGACACCAATTTCCCGGCCACCATAGTAAACGCCGCCTTCGGCAGTAATGCCAATGAGAATGCTGTTCTTGTCTAACTCCTGTTGAGATGCTGCCCTAGGCTTTTCGACTTCGACACCGGTCTCATCTACAAAGACCGTCGTCACAATAAAGAAAATCAGAAGAATAAATACCACATCAATTAGTGGAGATATATTGATCTCTCCGGATCCTCCGCTCAGCTTTTTTCTAAATCTCTGGAAGTTCTTAGCCATGATCTAGAATTTGTTCTGAAGGGCTGTACCAACCTGCTGAAAACCATGCCTCAAATTTTCATACCTGACCTTCAAGGCATTATGAATAAAGTAGGCCGGGACACTAATGACAAGTCCTGTCTGTGTTGTTATAAGAGCCTCAGAAACGCCCTTAGAAATGACCGAAGCGGGCCCAGTCGACGAAGTCGCGCTCATCCCATCAAAGGTAGTGAACATCCCACTCACCGTTCCTAGCAAACCAACTAAAGGAGCCGTAGTGATAAGAACAAAAGCAAAAGGGATTCGCCTCTCAACTGTTGAAAACATTTCCTCCTCTATCTGGTTCATCTGGCCTTCTAATTTCTTTTCTCCAATTCTCCGGGAAAGTAATGCCGATACTTCTGAAGAACGCGACCCTTGCAGTAACAGGCATTTCCATTCTGAGCTTTTAAGAATTGGGGCCCTAGGCAATCGTAAAAGATTCCATATAGAAAGTAACGAATACGAAATTCCGAAAGCTAGTCCCAATAGACACCAAAAAACCCACCCTCCCTCAGAACCGAGGACACTCAACTCTTCATGTACGAGTTCAATCATTTTAGGACTTTGTCTTTAGTTTTTGGCTAGCCTTCAGACCATTAACATAAGCGATACTAGCCATTTCTATAGCGGCTAGGATCCCACTTATTTTTCTTGATAGTAGCGCGTGCATGATCAGAGCAGGAATGGCAACGACCAGACCAAACTCAGTCGTGACAAGGGCCTCTGAAATTCCAGAAGAGAGGGACTTCGCATCGCCCGTGCCAAACACATTAATTAGCTTAAAAGTATGAATCATACCCGTCACTGTTCCTAAGAGTCCAAGTAGTGGAGCCGTGGCCGCTGCAATAGCAATCCATGAAAGGCCACGCTCTAGTCTTGGCTGTGCGCGCAAATATTCCTCATAAAGAGCCTCCTCGACATCCTCAGGTGATTGGCTTTCCATTTCAATGGCCCGTATCAAAGCTTTGTAACCAGGATGAGATCTACGTCCAATTCGGGACTCGGCTTCATCCAAATTACCCTCACTGACCTCATCAATGACTTTTCTCAATACAGATGGTCTTATGGCTCTTATTCTCAATAACTGAAGCCACTTGAAAAGTGCTGCTAGCGTTGCAATCAAAGCAATGATTAGAATTGGATAAATCCAGAACCCGCCCTTTTTGATATGAGCAAGAACCGACCCGTCCTTTTTATTCAATGCCTGAGCCATGCCCATTGTCGGATCAAAGAGCATGCTAACATCCTTACCCTCTGCAAGTTCAAGGATTGCATTCGCCGATGAAGTCTGCTCGATGACCTGAGGCCTAAGATCCTTATTCTCATTAACTAACCCTGCAGTGCTTTTATCATCAGCAACGAACCAACTGATAGGACCAGCCTCAACAAATGTACCCTCTTTCTGCACTCCTTCGGGGTCCAAAGCATTTCCTTTAAGGGATCGCGGATCAGTCATCTGACCAAGCCGTTCAATTGCCGCCTCAAGAAGATCGAGCCGAGCCTCTAAACCATCTGTGGTGCCCTGCTGATCAGCAGATAGCAGCAATGGCCTAACAGATTCGGCTTCCATCACACTCATTTGCATTTCAAGATTCTTTCTAAAATCACTGAGCAAATTCTCAATGTAAACAGATTCATCCCTCCAAGAGCGGACCTCAGAGGATAAGCTCGCAAGATCATGAATAAGAGCATCTCTTTCCTGCCCTGCTAATTGTGAACGTCTCCTCTTATCACGAAGCTCAGAGGCAATTTTCTCGGTCTCTTGAGCAAGTTCAGGCCTTTCTTTGGCAATATCCTCTCGCAGTTCTGCGAGGGCCTGTAGTTCCATTTTTAGATCAGATTCAATTGATTTGGCCGCAACCTCATAATTAGGATCCTGAGCCTTCAGCATTAAACCAAAGGGAAAAGTAAGAAAAAGAATATGCCAGATTTTCATACTGATCAGTCCTTCTTTCCACTGAAATTAATTTGTACATAATCTGGTGCACGCTCCTTGCGGTACATCTCGATGGCCTCTTTTAATGGCCCTGCTACTGAATTGTCCTCGCTCCAGATCCAACCACCCTTATGTGCCCGGCCATAGCCAGCAACTTTTCCTGCCCTGCCCACGTACCAGGCACCTGAAAAACCAAGGTATAAAACTTCGACCTCGATCTGGTCTTCACCGTCGGCACGGATCTGACTATGGATAGTCAAGGACTGACCAAATTCCGAAGCCGCACTCATCACTGCAACGAGATCGCGCAACCGGTCCTGTAGGGAGCCACTAGGTTCTAGTTGCCTTATCCGTTCCACCTCGTCATTAATTTTGTTCATTAGAGGCTCAGGAAAAATTTGTAGCTGAGCACGTAAAGTAGTCTCGAGATGCTCAACACGCTTCAGAATGATGGCACGTTTATTGCGTAATGATTCCTGTTCAGCCAAAAGCTCCTCGCGCTTCTTGGTTGCGTCACTGAGCCTTTTCCCAGCAGCTGCTATCAGTGAATCGATCTGCTCAATTTCCTTGATCCGGATACCGTTCAGAGCTGCCATGTCACGTTTTTTCTCTGACCAGTCTGCGCGCTCCTTAGAACGAAGTTTCTGAGCCTGTACCCACTGCCGAACCTTCTCCTGTAAAACAAAAGACGGTGACACCTTTTGGGTGTCACCGTCAGCAATCTTTTCCTGAGTGTGAGCTGCTGTTGCCAAAAACAACAACAATAAAACAGTTAGGACCAGATCATGTGTGTTTTGTTTGTTTGTTATACTAAGTATATGTTTTTTTACCATTGCAGCTCAAACCCAATATAGAATTCCCTAGGAGCATTTGCTCTAGGTCCGTCTGGAAGTCTACTCACGGTGAGGACTTCGTCGAGCACATTGTGAACGCCACCAATGAGGCGAGTCGTATCACTGAGCTTATAATGCGCAGATAAATCAAGAATAAAACCTCCGTCAATCTTACCTTCACGGCCATTAGAGGCTTCTAGGTTCTTCGCAGAAGCATACATATCGGATCTATATGACCCGATGGCGTTAAGCCCCCAGTTCTCAGCAGAAAGTCCTGCACCAACTGAGAATTTCCACTCTGGAATGTAAGGAATTGTAGCACCTGGCTCATCAGCTGCGAGAATATCGCCTTCACCACCTTCGGAAAGAGCTGATGTAAGCTTGGCATCTGTATAAGTTGCGCTGATAAAGAGAGGAATAGATACTGAACTATCTGCATTAGCAGTATAAGCCTGTAGGAATTCAAGACCTTTAACTTCAGCCTCACCAGCATTGGTACCGTCAAGCATACCATCAAAAGCAAGTCCACCAAGACCAGCATTAGATCCTGTTAACTCATCATAGTCACTTAAGAATGCAGCGATCTCTGTTGACGCTCCATCTTTCTGAGTTCTTACACCAAGCTCATAACCAATGCTCTCTTCAATCCTAGTTCCACTCTTAAGAAAACCTCGAGGAGAAGGTGTTGAGATTCCCTTATAAACTCCACCAAAAGCATTGGTAGAGTCAGAAAGTGCATAAGTCATTCCAATTCCGGGAACAACAGCATCGATCTCACCATTAGCGCTATTAGAAACAGTGTTTGTTGCATCACTTGCATAATCTATCCAGTCACCATCGATCTGCTCATAACGAACACCAGGACTCAAAGTTAGGGCACCAAGATTGATATCGTCTTGGATCCAAGCAGAAAAAGCATCCGCTTCCTGGAAACGGTTACCACCGGATCCTGGAGCTCCCTCATTAACAACGGGAGCGCCACCAGAAAGATCAATAGTGTCCTGCTGTTGGAAACGACGAATTGAATCAGTGTGGATACGAGCTCCACCACTAATGCTGTGCTCGGTACCACCGATTGTGGCATCATAATCAAAATTAAACTGGAAACCCTTCGACTCGTAAGCACGTGAATTGTGCTTGATCCCTAAGCTTCCAGTCCCGAGGAGGCGGAGGTCATCATATGCCGCGGCGTAAGTTAGGGGATCAGCAACAACTTTGGAGACACTCTGTCCACCAGCTTTATTGATCTTGTACCAATCACGCTCAAACTCATTGTAATAAGCTGCAACTTGAAGAGTCAAATTGTCAGAAGGCTCGAGCAAGTACTTCAAATATGAACGCTTGTGCTCAGTCGCCATATGATCGAGGAAGGTTCCCGCATAGCGTCTGTATGGGTTGGCCTTAAGATCCGATTCAACCAAACCTGCATATGTCTCATCAGCGTCGAACTCACTGTATCCATACTTGAACTCCCACCGCTGGTAAATGTCACTATTTGGCTCCCAGAATAACTTAACCATAGGCTCCATAAGGTCGAAACCAGTTTCGTCAGATCCACCGTATCCGTTACCTGCATCAATGGTGCGATATCCGTCCGTTTGACGGTAGTAAATTTCAGCTAAAAGACCAACTTTACCAAAGTCACCCTCAGACGTATCAGACCAGTAACTGTGAATATCAAATGCACTATTTGATCCATAAGTTGAACGCAGATAGAAGCTATGGTCAGTAGGGAATTGCGTAGAAAGATAATTAATGACACCTCCAGTTGTGTGTGGCCCATGAGCAATCTGAGATGATCCTTTAAGGATCTCAATTCCACCAATACGAGCGGCGTTTGGTGAGTAATAAGCGGAAGGTGCAGAATACGCTGCTGGAGCACTTAGAATTCCATCCTCCATTATGGTCACGTTATCACTACGCGTACCTTCGCCACCACGAATTGAGATGTTAGGAAAATTACCATAACCGTCTTCTTCTCGGTAATATACACCAGGAATACGATCAAGGATACGGTTCACATTGTAGTAGTTCTGTGACCGAAGCTCTTCCGTATCGATGACATAGCCAGACCCGGGAAGATCAAAAGTATCTCCTCCTCCAATTACAAGACTCGGATCCAATGCTTCGGCTACTTCTTCATCTTGCGCGAATGCATTGGAAATAATCAGGGCGAATGATGTAAAGATCCCAAGTAAAATTACTGGGAATCGATTAGTTTTCTTTTTTAACATTGTAACTTAGTAGTATTTTTATTTTGTTTTAGAGACAATTTTTTAGAACAGAACCTGCCAAAGTTGGCTATCCCTGTAGCTGATAAAGCATGGATTTTTTTTCATCTTAGTAATGAGAGTGATTCTTATTATCAGGAAAATCAGTTATGTCAAATGCTATTGATAATTATTATCATTATCATTAAGAGGAGTTAAACGATTTGGCAATTCCGCGATAAAACGATGCAATTGACCGTTAAGAGCACCCCGCCCTCTACCCTATATATGTACTGCTTGTCCGGTAGAAGCACCGACCGCTTCATGGACCATTTCACTTAGGGTAGGATGAGCATGAATTGTATTTTCAATTTCTTCGTAAGTGAGCTCAGATTCAATGGCCAAACCAAGTTCAGCAATAAGTTCAGTTGCTTCAGAACCTATAATATGGGCTCCTATAATTTCTCCGTGCGGCTCCCCAATTAATAGCTTAATGAAACCTTCCGTCTCACCGGACGCTTGTGCCTTACCGCTGGCCTGATAGGGGAATTTTCCAACCTTGAAAGAAAGACCCTTCTCTTCAGCCGATTGTTCTGTCAGACCGACACTGGCAACCTGAGGCTGGCAATATGTACAACCTGGAAAAGCTCCAACTTTCTTAGGTTGGGTTCCATTGAAAAGACCATTAACACATTGAGTCGCTTCAAAGCTAGCTACATGAGCGAGCCAAGGCGGCCCTATAATGTCCCCGACGGCATAAATTCCAGGAACGTTTGTCTGATACTTATCATCCGTAACAATGTATCCTCTATCTAATTCAAGATCAAAGTCAGTCGGAAGGACAGGCTCAACCCCAATCGCTATGAGTGCAACTTCGGCCCCTATTGTACTTGGTGCGGATCCTTCCTTTTCAACATCGATTTCAATACGATCGCCAAGGTCTCTAGTGCCTATAACTTTTGTTGAACTGAGAATTTCAATTCCACTCTTCTTGAAACTTTTTTCCAATTCATCACTCACCTCCCGATCCTCAACAGGTAAAATATTGGGCATCATTTCAACGATGGTGACCTTCGTTCCAAATGCATTGAAAAAATATGCAAATTCAATACCGATCGCACCTGCTCCAATAATGACAATGTCTTCCGGCTGCTTTTCCATGATCATAGCTTCAGAACTTCCAACAACGGAGCGACCATTAAACGGCAGGTCAGGAAATGATCTTGTCTTGCACCCGGTGGCAACCAGAATATGTTCAGACTCGAGAACATTTTGCTGGCCAGAAGAATCGGTGACTTGAACTTTGCCGGGCTCAAGTATTTGACCAGTGCCAAGGACATAATCGATTTTATTTTTCTTAAATAAAAATTCAATCCCGCCGGCCAGTCTGTCCGATACCTTACGGCTTCTGGATATAACCTTGGACCAATCATAGGATAAATTATCAAATCTGAATCCAAACTCGTCAGCATGGTTCTGCATCAAACGATAAAGCTCAGCATTGCGCAGGAGCGACTTGGTCGGAATGCATCCCCAATTCAGGCAAGTTCCACCCGCACGATCTTTTTCAACACAAGCGACTCGCTTCCCAAGCTGAGCGGCACGAATAGCTCCGACGTAGCCGGCAGGCCCGCCCCCGATAACAATGAGGTCATACTTAGACATTTCTTGATTCAGTAGCTTTCAGCCAGAGCATTTCAACTCAGAATTACTTATATTATTCAATGGCTGATACTATATTATCGATGAATGGCTGTGAATTGGCAAAGCCTAACTACTAGAACTGCTGCTTTCTCATTCAGAGGATGGGGTGCAGATTGACAGGCGGGTCAATATGAACAAACCTTTTGAAGGCTTAGGCCCAAGTCCATTGAATCATTTGAAAGACCAATTCCTTCTAGATCCTGAAATAGCATACTTCAATCATGGCGCTTACGGAGCCTGCCCAAGGCCAGTATTTGAAGCCTACCAACGCTATCAGCACGAACTTGAGAGGGAGCCTGCTACCCTGCTTTACAGAGAATTCACTAAAAGAATGGAAGAAGCAAGGGGAGGGCTTTCCCTGTTCCTTAATTGTGAATCTGATCAAATCGCATTTGTTCGTAACGTGACTTACGGACTCAATATGGTGACTCAGTCCCTGATCATAAATGAAGGGGACAAAGTATTGGCAACTGAACACGAATACGGAGCCGTTGATAGGATGTGGGAAACTGTATGCGAGGAGAGAGGAGCAGATTTTGTTAGAATCAAGATGCCGCTCCCCCTCGAATCTAATTCTTCGGCAGTGGAGCTATTGAAAGCAAACATCGATCCTTCAGTGAAAATTATCACATTCCCTCACATTGCCCCAGAAACAGCGCAGCTTTTTCCAATCAAAGAACTGACAAAAATTGCCAGAGACGCTGGTGCAGTCTCCGTCATTGATGGCGCGCATGCACCTGGCCAGATAAAGGTCAACCTTAAAGAAATCGGGGCTGATTTCTATGTGGGTAATTGCCACAAATGGATGCTCTCACCTAAGGGGGCAGGTTTTGTTTATGCTTCGAGAAAATATGAAAATAGGATCCGCCCGCCCGCGATCAGCTGGGGAAACATTTCAGAGGGAACCTCGTCACTACTTCTAGAAAATGATTGGCAAGGAACAACAGACATATCCTCTATTCTAGCAGTTCAAGATGCCATTAATTTTCTGAACAAAAACAAATGGTTCGAAACCGTTGTCCCACGTTCAAATCAACTCATAAAAGAATTTAATGAAATAACTCTTAGTATCACAGGAATGGATGATCTCTATCTACACACTGATTTTCAACCACCCCAGATGCGTTCTTATCTTTTACCTGAAGGGGATCACTCTTCCCTTCACACTGAACTCTTTCACCGGTTCAAGGTTGATGTGCCAGTATTTTTACACCCGAAGGGTAGCATGTTCCGAATCTCAGTTCAGGCATACAATAATGAATCTGACCTAGAAAGGCTCGCAAAAGCACTAAAAGAAATGCTGAGATAACTTGATTCAAATACTCTCAAGATAATCAATCAGCAAACGAACACCCACGCCAGTGCCCTTCTCTCCGCCCTGATAGTCTCTCTGCGCAGCTCCCCAAGCGCTGCCAGCAATATCTAAATGAGCCCAAGGGGTTTCCCCGACAAAGTAAGATAGAAAAGCACCGCCCGTTGAAGATCCTGCACCCGTGGCAGGTCCACTGATATTCCTCAGGTCACCCACCATTCCTTTCATTTCCTCTTTGTGAAGATCAAGAATTGGTAATGGCCAGACCCTTTCTGAAGTTCTTTTACCGGCTTCAACAAGTGATTGCGTCAGTTCTTCATCGTTGCCCATGACACCAGTGAGCTCGTGGCCCAAGGCAACGACAACAGCACCGGTCAAAGTGGCCATATCTACCATTGCATCAGGCCTGATCTTTTTGGCGGCATAAGCTAAAGCATCGGCAAGAATCAATCGACCTTCAGCGTCAGTATTCAAAACCTCAATACTGAGCCCATTATAAGCAGTGACCAAATCCCCGGGCTTGGTAGCTTTGCCGTCAGGAAGATTTTCCGAAGCAGGAATGAGTCCGTGAACCTCAACATCTGAGCTAATTGACGAAAGGACATCAAAGACGCCAAGCACTGCGGCTCCTCCAGACATATCATATTTCATCTCGTGCATCTTTCCTGAAGGCTTGAGACTAATACCGCCAGAATCAAAAGTGAGACCCTTACCTACAAAACAAACTTTCTTCCCAGTCTTGACCTTTGGTCTATGAATCAAATGGATTAAATAAGCAGGCTCGGACGAACCTTCTGAGACTGAAAGCAAGGACCCCATACGCATTTTTTTCATGGCGCCTTCATCAAAAACTTTAACGGAAATACTGATTGAATTTTTGGCAATTTTGCGAGCCTCTCTGACCAAATCACGAGGCCTCATTTTATTGGCGGGGGTATCTTGCAAGCGCCTAGCAAGACAATTTCCATTTCCAATTGCGATGCCACGCTTGGCTCCTCTTTTTATAATCTCACTGGTATGAAACGTGACCTTTTTTAGATCCCCTGTTCGTTTTGTAAAGTCATCCAGACGATATGAGCCCATGACTGCCCCCTCTGCAAGAGCCTGTCCAAAAAGACTCGCATCAAAACCATAATTCTTAGATAACCAATAAGTTATAGATCCTAGTTTATTATTTCCCGCTTCTTTAACAGCAATAGCGGCAGCTCGACGAATCTTTTCTGAATCTATTTTTTTGGATTCACCTAATCCAATCATCAAGACTTGTGGAAAGATCCCCTTGATCGAATCTGTTATTCTTTTTTGACCAGAGTTACAATCGAAGGACTCTAAGGCACTTACCGGAACCTTGACCCCCTGAGGCAGTTTGATCTTTTTACCATGGCAACCAAAAACAATAAGTAGATCAGATTTGGTCAATTTAGCATTGAGGGATTTTTGGAGAAATTTCATATAATGATTCTTTTTATGTCTTGGGTCAGCCCTTGCACGGTCAGTGCTTGATTTACAATATTAGTTTAACCTTACAAGAAAGCACAATTTTGAACTATATTAAAAGTGATTAGCTTCTCTGTAGGAATCTACCGAGAAAACTCAGGCCTCTTTGCCTACACCAACAGCTACAAGATTACCTGATGCATTTCTCGTATAAATAATACCATTTGAAAGGACAGGAACAGTCCAACACCGGCCTCGGTTAACTTGCTCACGTGCTAAACTTTCAAATTTCTTTGGTGATGCAGCACCAACAGCAAGTTCTCCGCGCTCACTAAAGACTATGAGCTTATCAGTAGCCGCAGTAATTGTACCACAACCAAAGCCGCCTTCTTTCCACTTCACCTTACCTGTTTCAAATTCCATACATACCAGTTCCTTCTTTTCCGCACCATGCGTATTACCACTGATGCCGTACAAATGTTTATCAATGACAACACAATTTGCCATATGATTACTGATGGATTTGTTGCTATAAACTTCCTTTAAGCTATTGCCGTCGAAAGTATAAAGTCCACATCCACGACCATAACCAGTCGAGATAAATACTTTATTTCCTATAACTATTGGTGTCGTCGCATTCGTGCTGAACCTTGTTTTCCATTCATTCACAGTGACCGTCTTCCCAGTACGAGCTTCAAGAATAACCAGTCCTTCAGTCTTCAATGTAATAAGCAAATCCTTACCTCCAAAATTAAATAGAACAGGGCTAGCATATGCTGGTCTAAAACGTTCACTTTTCCAAATTACCTCACCCCCATCCAATGAATAAGCAATTGTGTGGGCAGCCTCAACCACTATCATTTCATCAACAACAAGAGGAGAACCCGCAAATCCCCATTCGGCAGGTTTCTTCATAGCTGAATCTTTGAGCAAATCTCTCTCCCAGATTTTTTTACCATTTTTTGCATTGTAGGATTTAAATTTTCCGTCTTTGCCCAATGTATAAACTTTACCCAGGTGCACTGTTGGAGTAGATGCTGGACCTCCCTCATGAAGCTTAGGCAATAATTCTGCCTTATAAGTATCGGACCAAATCGTTTTACCGGTTTTTGCATCAAGACAATAAACTGTTTCAGATCCATCTCTTCGTTTCCCGTCATGGCCCAGTGTGTAAAGCCTGCCTTCGGAAACAGAGACCCCGGCAAATCCAACACCGACCTGAGCCTTCCAAATCACATTGCCTATCTTGTCCGGAACCCATTCAGTCTCTGATGAAATGCCATTATGATTTGGGCCCTGCCAATTGGGCCAGTCCGCGGCATTGAGAGAAGAAATGATACCCGTAAGTATAATTGTTAGGGAAATCTTCATCCCCAAATATAGTCATGGGGGAGTGCTCGATGCAACTGACTCGTGATTGTATTTTCTTCGACAAACAAGCCATTCTCATGTGATAATCTGTGACTTGTGCCAATCAAAGAAATTGATCTAAAAATCGAAGAAAAGAAGCTTCCTGAGAAAGTTAAAAACTATCTCAGAGAAGCTAATCTTCGAATTGATGAACTCTTTGAAAATGAAAAGAACCGTAAAGTTCCCCGTTTCATCCCCTGCAATGATGAATTACTCTACCATTGGCTATCTGCCATAAAGGACAGCGATTTATGTTTGGGTCAAGTGTACTGCGAGTGGGGGAGTGGTTACGGTGTGGGCACTTGCCTAGCTTCTCTATTAGGGTACGAATCATATGGCATAGAAATTGAAGCGTCACTGATTGAAGCATCTAAAAAACTCGCCGAAGACTCAAATATATCGGTCACTATCATTGAACGCGATTACATGCCAGAAGGGTTTGAATGTTATGAAGGCTCTGGCGGGGCTGAACTTATCAGACCTGAAAACTTCACTTACCGAGAAAGGAGCGGATTAAGACCAAGTTATGAAGGAATGGACGCTGATCTGGATGAAGTGGATCTTTTCTTTATTTATCCGTGGCCAGGTGAGCAGGAATTTGTACTCGAATTTTTTCAGACAATTGCGGCTGATGGAGCGCTTTGCTTGATCTATCTGGGCGATGATGAGTTTGGCTTGTATCAGAAAACTGCTGAACCCTTCGATTAAAAAATCATTTTTACAGAGGAGATGCTTTGAAAACAACTTTATAATCCTTTGTAGGGTCACAGAACTTGGGATTGGGTATGAGGATAAAGTCATCGGTCAGCACTGGCTTTAATTCGCTACCTTCAAGAATCTCAAAATTTCCAATCCGTTTGGAAAAATAGTGCACGATCGGGCGCCATCCTCTCTGAGAGCCGTTAGTATTAATAGGCTCAAAAGATTTCTTGCCTCTTATTGGGGTTATCTTGAAAGTATATATGGAATCTTTTTTGTGCAGTGCAATGGAATCCTTTCTGTTTAATGACTGCTCATAAGCACGTTCTCCCTTAGCCAGTTTTGCATCCCAGCCAGGATCTCCATAGAAAACAACTGAGTCTCTGTCAAAGAGAAGACCCGCAGCATCTTGGACGCGTAGACCTGCCTTCTTAGCCGCTTCTGTGATCTTAACTTTAGATCCAATCGCAGTGGCCTGATTAGGATCTGCCATTTTCTTACTCGCAAGACCAGGAAAGAATGTTTCCAGACGATGAATTAAGGCATGTTGGTTAGCAAAGAACGCTTCCGCGAAACTATATCTTCCTGGCTGTTCAACAAAATAATCCAAACAACCCCAACCTGCGTAACCGTACCAGGTCGGTACAGTGTACCCCAGCATCTGCCTCACTCCTCCGCTCTTTAACCATGCCAGTGCCATCGCCTGTTGATCGTCAATGTGGCCCATCAGACAATTGCCAATCGGCATATAAACTTTTGGATTTGGCGAATTTATTGCAAAAAGTTTCCCTTTCGTATCTTGACCAAAAAGGTTTCCATTCTTGCTCTTAAAGTAACCGTTTCGGTAAGAAAAACCGATCTGCCAGCCTCTTTCAGTTGCGTGACCGGAGGTGACGAAGAGTTGGGCTTTGTATTCTGTGAGCGTTTTTGCCAATGCCTCGGTACTATCGACTGGTCCACTCGATTCAATGGGATTCTGATTTCTATTTTTTCGGACAATCTTTCCCTTTTTTAATTCACAGTACCAGACCCCTTCCAAACAATGCTCAAGTGCTAGCTCGGTTCCTGAGGCGACACGTTCGATCGTCAAAGGCTTTCGTGTCTTTGCAATACTCAAAGCATTTTCGGAATCATACCCTGTGAGTATACCCCAGATAGTATCAGTATACGGATCCTCATCAATTTCTCTGGTGAGTTGATGAATCTTTGCAACCATGGCCCGCGTCACTTCAGGATGCTTAGCTACAAAGCATGTGTATCTCGGTTTTATTTTCCTCAGTTCCTCGAGTATGCCTTCGGGTTTTCCATCTGGAAAATGTAGTGCCATAGAAGATTCATATTTAGATTCCAATGCATTAATTACATTTTTCCACTCAGGATCAGAAGCGGTACTCTCAGAGCTAAGAACTAAATAATGGGTGGGATCAGCTTGGACAACTTTGATCAAAAAAAGCAAAGCTAAAGAAAAATAAATAAACTTCATAATGTAGATTCTTGCTCCGATCTACTAAGTGATCAATAGAAAGGAGCTAAATTTCCAGTCTGGTTTTCCCTGAATCAAAACTAAAATGTCATCGAAGCCCCAAAAATAAAGTTGATCCCAGGCTCATTCTGACCCGATCCGTGAATGCGATATTCCTCGTCAGTGATATTTTCTAGAGACAATGTTAGAAGCAATTGTTCACTTATCTGGAACCCATACCTCAAATTGAAGACAGCATATCCAGGAGTTCCGTCAGGAGGTATTCTCTGAGTATCGCCCTTGTCCCGTGTGTTCAAATTGTCTTGTTTGGCAGCGATAAAACTACTCATCTCAAGCCATTGAGAATCGGATAATTCATATCTCAATCCAAAGATTCCTGAAGGGGGAAGGAGCCGACTGACAGGTTCACTGCGTGATGAGGCTGAGGAATCCGGAAAAGTATCTGCCATCCCATCATTAAACGCAAAGGATCCAAAGGCGCTGAAACGGTCACTTATCCTATATGAAGCATCCAGCTCAATACCATAAACGTGACCCTCTGAACCATTCTTTTTGATTACCTCTAATTCGTCCTCAATGACCCTACCTGTCGGCGTACGAACAATCATGTCCTTAATGTCCGTATAGAAAATGGAGATGCCTGCACTGAATTTGTTATCATCAAAACGAGATCCTAACTCGTAGGAAAGAAATTTTTCAGGATCGAGATCTGGAGAAGGTGTTTCAATTTCGTTCGATCTTGCCGAATCCAATCTCGAAAGATCAGAAAAGTTAGGGGCTCTAAAACCTTGTGATGCCCCACCAAAAACATTGAATTTCCCGCTACTCCCCACCTTGTAGACTCCCCTGAGACTACTCGACATGTCATCCCAATCATTCTTCATTGAGCTGGGGTTCTTTGAACCCGGATCCTCGAACTTACCAATATCAGCAATGACATGAGTAAAACGGCTCCCAAAATTAATGTCAAAATAATCCGTCACATTGATTTGATTCTGAATAAAAAATCCAAACTGTTCGTACGTTGAATCATCTCCAAAAGGACCTTGGATTCTTTCCCTTATAACATTTCCTTCCTGATCAAGATCATCTCGAAAAGTATCTGCCCGGTCCCTATAATAACTTGTCCCATAACTCAACTTACCTATTCCCATATCACTTTCCATCTGCAGCCAGGCTCCCAGACTATCCAAATCAAATCCTTGGTAATCTGCCTTGCCGCTAGATTTAATACGGTAACGACTCTCTTCATGATTATGCCATGATAAGCTAGTATGTATTTTCTGGATCGGGCCATCTAAGTCATCCGCTTTGATTTGAGCATATGCTAATCTGCGCGACTGATCTCCAGACCGGCGCAACTCCCCACCAACTGAAGTGCCCTCCCAAGAACGTCCATATATGGTTTTGTGAACTCTCCATAAATCATTCTGCTCAAATTGCTGATAAACAAAAGTTCCTCTCACATTTCTCCTAAAGTAATGATCCATTCTCAAATCAAAACCTTCTTCATCAAAACCTGTATGAGGAAGCTCTCCTAGCCCAGCAGCTTTAATGTTTCCAATGCTGCGGTCCGTGTATCCCAAAATGACGCCCGTGCTTTGACCAAGACCTACAATTCCCTCGGCCCTTCCATTATGACTCTGCTCAGCAGTGGAGCCTCGATAGAGAATTCTTCCTTCGCTAAATAATTGATCTTTACGATATGCTAAAGGGTCAACATTTTTAGTAATCACATTCACTGTTCCACCAATAGCATCGCTCCCATAAAGAACAGATCCCTGCCCCTTAATAAGTTCAACTCTTGACGCGCTAAGAGGATCAACAGTTGCCCAGTACTGGTTCGGCCCCTCACGGAAAGCTGCGTGATTGAGCCTAATTCCATCGATTAAAAGTAAATTTCTGAAGCCTGTAAATCCACGTATGAAAGGAGAACCTTTTCCATTAGCAGTTTTCTGCACAAGGACACCGGGATTGGAACGAAATGTCTCAGGTAGGCTTCGTGGCATATCCTCAAGAATGTCAATCTCGTCAATCAAGTAAACATCATGGGGAACGTCATTGACGAACTCATTGAACCGAGTCGCTGTGACTGTGATCGGTTCAAGTTCCTTTGACTCTTCTGCACTAACAGCAATGAGTTGGCAAATACTAATATAAAGAATGGGAATAAAGTAGTGCATGTTATCAGTGCAATTTGTATGTAACTGAAAACTTTAATTATTATTAGGTGAAAACTGATTAATTAGTTTTCTACTAGCAATAGCACTAAAGTTGACTCTAATTAGCCTTCACTGCTTTCTTCTTCAAGGAAGTCTTATCAAATTTAGTCGTAAAAGCCTTATCGTTGTCTCGCAAAAAACGAGTCACTATCTGCACGTCATGGGGAGCAACGCCTCTCCATAATTGAAATCTTCTCGTTGAATTATTCCAATAAACCCATTTTTGATTTTGGGGAGGAGTGTCCTTAGTGATAGCGATGAATCGCCCTTCCCTAGGATGAAATAATCTTGGAAGACCAAAGTCACCATGGGCCATCGCTAGACGGGTAAGGATTAATTTTGCATTGTCGGATTCACTGAACCAACCTCCAGCTAATTGATATCGATAAACTATCCCATTTAATTCCTCCACATCAGACACAAGACTTTCTGAAATTTTAAGATCCTCGTCAGCAGCTCTAAGATCAGAGTTGCTAGTACCGATAAAAAAAATCAATGAAGCAAAGAGACTAGCTCTAAGAAAACTAATTAATACATGAAGTCGTTCCTTCATAAGGGAGTGCAGGAATATGTGGCCTTAATCAAACACAATCAAATATTTTACAGACAATGAGTCTCAATTTACAAAGTTTTTCTCATAAATGATAACTTATGGCCCAGCCATTGCATCATTTGCTCAATTAGTCTTTTATTACCTCTTCTATCTTGGAGCTTTTCTCTTAACCCTTGATCCCTGTGAAACCTTCTTCCCCTTGGCTGCTTTCTTTCTCGCCGTGCTCCATTTGGGTTTTCGCTCGCGACGCGCTTCCTGCGTTTCACCTGGTCTAGCCTTCTTGGGCCCTCTCGCCGTTTTCTTTTTTATATCAAATTCTCTCTTAGACTTCTTACGGACTCTCTGAACCTTCGATTCACTCTCCTCTTTGGTAGTTCTAGAACTCTCTACTCGTTTTCGATTTGAATCTCTACGACCCCTCTCTGGTCTAGATCTTGTTCCTCTTTCCGGCTTAGATCTAGTTCTGGGAGCTGCTCTTCCCGATCGGCTTCGTGACCTTTGTCTTGTCCGCCCCTTTTGAGATGAAAATCCTTGTTCTATTGATTCTCCTTCAAACCCAGTAATCTCGGATCTTTCGATCTTTTTTCCAAGGAGTTCTTCGACGGCTGCAAGTTTGTTCCTCTCTGCTTTGCAAACTAATGAATGCGCGTCTCCCTTCTCCTCGGCACGGCCCGTCCGTCCAATCCGATGCACATAATCTTCAGCCACATCAGGTAATTCATAGTTAACGACTCGAGGCAATTGCCTGATATCTAGGCCACGGGAAGCTACGTCCGTTGCGACTAGGACTCTCACAGAACCCTTCTTGAAACGGTCCAGTGCTCGGGTCCTTTGTCCCTGAGACTTGTCCCCATGAATGGCCACCGCATCAACACCAGCTTTTGAAAGGTACCTTGAAAGTTTTTCCGCTCCGTGCCTAGTCCTCGCAAAAATTAGGACCTGATTCCAGTCCCCAGATTCGATCAGTTCCACAAGTAATTCACGCTTACGACTCTGTTCGACAGGATGCACAATCTGTCGGACCTGTTCTGCTGCCATGTTCCGTCTCGCAACCTCTATTTTTTCCGGATCATCTAAGAGCTTCTTTGATAGTCTCCTGATCTCATCAGAATAAGTTGCAGAAAAAAGGAGGTTCTGCCGAGACTCAGGAAGTAAAGCTATGATCTTGCGAATGTCAGGCATGAAGCCCATATCAAGCATCCGGTCCGCTTCATCGAGTACAAATGTCTCAACGCTAGAAAGCTTAATTGTTCCTCCTTGAGCATGGTCCAAAAGGCGGCCAGGAGTAGCAACGACGATGCCCACGCCTCTCCTTAATAAACTCACCTGTGGCCCCATTTTAACGCCTCCATAGATTGCACAGGAATAAACGCCTAACCCTTTTCCATAATCGACAACGAACCGTTCGACCTGCGCTGCGAGCTCACGTGTTGGGGCCAGGATCAATGCTCTTGGAGCCCGCTCCTTAGTTCGATTCTGAAATAATTGCTGCAGTATCGGCAAAACGAACGCTGCTGTCTTGCCCGTCCCTGTCTGTGCTCCACCGATCACATCACGGCCTGATAAAATTGAAGGAATTGCCTTGGCCTGAATGGGTGTAGGTGCCTTGTAACCTTTCTTCTGAACTGCTGTCAAAAGTTGCGGAATGAGGCCTAGCGAATCAAAGGATGCCATCTGTTCCACCCCAGTACGCCAGTTTTATCCATGATGATAATCAAATCGCCAAGATTCTGCGTCTTTTGGTTTCAATGCCCCTGATAAGAGCCAGCAAATGCCTCATTGGAACTAGGACGCAAAATAGCCCCATCATTTTTTGCTTATTAAAAACTGTGACCGGTTTTTAATTGGAATTCATAATTTCCTCGATTTCTTCAACTTCGACAGGAATCGTTGCCATCAAATCAACGTTTTCATCTCTTCCAATGAAATAGTTGTTTTCCAAACGGCATCCAAAATTTTCTTCACGGATATAAATGCCAGGCTCAATAGTAAACACCATTCCTTCGCATACAGGCTTCCAGTTATCACCAACATCATGAACATCTAGCCCGATATGGTGACTGGTTCCATGCATGAAATATTTCTTGTACGCAGGTTTGTTCGGGTCCTGATCATCTACATCTTTTTGTGTAATTAGCCCTAATTCTAAGAGCTCAGACTGTACTAACTTTCCTACCTCTTCCTGATAATCCTTGAGAATCATCCCCGGACGAAGCATTGCATTGCATGCCCTCATAGTTCTTAGAACGGCCTCATACACAGAACGTTGCCTGTCAGTGAAACGACCATTGACGGGCACGGTCCTGGTCAAATCAGAATTATAGTTTGCATAGCGTGAGGCAACATCCATCAAGATCATTTGCCCATCTTCGCATGTGTCGTGATTCTCCAGATAATGAAGAACACATGCATTTTTTCCTGAACCAATGATTGGATCATAGGCAAAACCATCGGATCCATGACTGAGGTACTCGTGAATGAGTTCGGCCTCAATTTCGTATTCTTTGACTCCTGACTTAATGAACTTAAGTACTCGCCTAAATCCAGATTCAGTAATATCGCAAGCCTTCTTGATCAGATCCACTTCCAGGTCACTCTTGATGATTCGAAGCTCGCTCATGATCGGAGCTAGTCGCTGATAATCATGCAAAGGGTATTGCCTCATTGTCTCACGAATGAAGCGTAAATCACGGGTCTCTACACAGTCAGTTGCTCTGGCATGTTCATTAGTGTTAAGGAACACGTGTTCTGCCTGCGTCATTAGCATTCTGAGAGTACCAGGAAAAGCATCCGACCAATGAACGTTCTTGATCCCTGAGGTTTGTCTCGCAGACTCCTTCGTATGTTTGTCTCCTTCCCATATCGCAATCAATTCTGATGTTTCCTTTGTAAACAACATTTCTCTTTGCTTTTCATCAGGAGCATCAGGAAAAAGAACAAGGATCGTCTCCTCCTGATGAATGCCACTAAGATAAAAGATGTCAGAATTCTGGCGCAACAGCATGGACCCGTCCGCATTAGTGGGAAGGATATCATTTGAGTTAAGGATAACCAAGGAGTTAGGAGGGAGTCTCTGCCTGAGACGCTCGCGGTTCTGTTCAAAAAGCTTTGGATTAATTTTTTGATAACGCATGGGATATTCTGAATAAACTATTCACTAACAAGATACAACTCATAATTTAGAGCCCTTAATTTTTTTATTTTTGACCAATTTAAATAGAAAAATGACAAAGAAACATCCATCAAAAGCATATACTTATCAAATTAATTTACTAAATGAGAAGACACTTAATCAGATCTAAAAACTCTGCATGAGGCCTCTAATATAACCAGCTGCATAAAGCCGCCCCTGCATTTCATAACCGGGAGCCTCGTTAGAGTCCCCCAGCATTGAAGGAACATGATCTGGTCGAATGGTTCCATCATAACCTATTTTCTTCAAGGCGCGAACGATTGAAGGTAAATCCAAGTCACCATTATCATGCCATGTCTCTTTGAACGATTCCGCATCACCGATCGTATTCCTTAAATGGACAAAATGAATATGCTCTTTGAGGGTCCTAATGCTGGCTACCAAATCCTCTCCGGTCGGTCCAAGTGAACCAGTACAAAAACAAATTCCATTACTCGGACTAGGGGCCATTTTCGTAACACGTTTCATAGCCTCTACACTAGTTATGATCTGCTCATTTCCCCAGAACTCAGGGAGGGGAGGATCATCAGGATGTATGGCAAGCTTTACTTTAGCCTCCTCTGCTACGGGAAGAATATGCTCCAGAAACCATTCAAGGTTCGCCCAAAGTTTCTTTGCCGAGGTTTTAGTTTCAGGTGCCCCATCAGCATCGGTGACCGTCCGTTGACCTGCTCCATGGTCAAATCCGGTAGTGTAGGATCCTCCACGCTCAGAATTTGATTTTGTTGTTCTGCACCAGTCCTCACTAGGCATCCAGTTATAACACAAGACCTCAAGGCCCAGTTCTCCCATATTCCGGATAAGGGACTTTATCTTTTCAGCCTGACCCTCACGCCCAAATAAATTATGAACGATCTGATCATGGGGAAGTTTCCTTTCAATGTGCGTTAGTCTCATACCAAAAGAATTCACCATTCGTTTAGCTTTTATTAGAGAATCTTTCTCAGGTCCCGGGTACACCAGAACGATCTCTTCGACACCGATCTGTGCCGCGAGTTGGAGATTTTCCTCAGAGAATGGAGTTAATATCATCGAAAGGCGCATGACTTGTGGCTCTAACGTTAGTTATTAAGGCATCAAACAATGAATTTGAGACAAAGGCAAACACTGCCTATTAATAATGGAGTGAGTTTGTTAGAATAAGTGATGTGCCTTCAGTCTTCAGTCCTGCTCCTAGCAGCCCTGTTTTTCTTCTCTGCATGTAATAAAAGGCAGGGCAAGGACTTTGATACTCACGAATCAAAGGAAACAACACTTCAAAGTGAGCAGGCAACAATAAAAGAAAGTGAGCAATTAGCAGCGCAAATAGAATCACAACTGATTCTATTTGCGCAACAAATCATTTCAGGAGCTTTACCTGATTCATTGTCAGACAATAAGGAATGGAGCCAATTCTCTAATCGATTCATTAATTCATCCGAACAGAGCCGAACCGTTAAGGTATCAGTTTTTGAAATAAGGCATGCAGAAAGCACCGTCCAAACGGTATCGAGGATTGAAATGAAAGCCCGTTTGAAAAACCAAAATTATTTTGGTCTAATAACCCAATTTAAATCATCATGGTCAAAGAATGAGGACGGACAATTAAAGGTTCTAGAAATCGGTAATCCTGAACAAACGGTTCTCAATGAAAGTCCCATCCTATGGTTTAGTGATGAAACGGATCGATTAACAACTACAGAGCCAGCGTTCACCGAGCATCTTTCAATGGGTCTTGATTTTTGGCTCAAACGGATCGAATCAATTCATGGAATAGATGCTTTCATAAATAATGGCATGGCCCTCGGTGACTTTGATGGTGATGGCAGAGATGACATTTATGTTTGTCAGCCTGGTGGGCTTCCTAATCGACTCTTTCTGCACCAAACAGATAATACTATCCAAGAGGCACCTAAAAAAACTGGTGCCAATTATCTTGATCATACGAGCTCCGCTCTTTTCATTGACATTGACAATGATGGGGATCAGGACCTGACATTGGCTACACCTTCAGGAATTGTTTTGCTTGAAAATGATAAGCATCAATCTTTTATCGAGCGGGGCATCTTACAAACTGATGAGGTAGATTGTCATTCATTAAGCGCGACTGATTTTGATATGGATGGGAATCTGGACTTGCTCATCACTTTTGCTTTAGGTTCCCAGTCCTTGGATGATGATTCTTTATTTCGTTTTGATGACGCGAGAGACGGGGGCTCTAACCAACTCTTCAGGGGGGACGGGAAATGGTCCTTTTCTGAAGTAACGGCACTGAGTGGGCTCTCTGAAGGAAATGATAGGCATAGCTTAGCAGCCTCATGGCACGATTATGATCTGGACGGTGATCCGGACCTGTACATTGCCAATGATTATGGCCAAAATCAGCTGTATAGGAACGATGTCCGTGACGGTTCCAGATTCTTTTCTGAAATCGCAAATGAGATTGGAATTGAAGACCGCGGAGCAGGAATGTCTGTGAGTTGGGCCGATTATAATAGAGACGGGTTACCCGATCTTTACGTTGGAAACATGTATTCCAATGCAGGTAAAAGGATCACTGGCCTGAGCGGATTCATGCCAAAAAATAAAGAGCTCACAAAACATTACCGTCGCTTTGCGAAGGGCAATACCTTGTTCAAACAACAAAAAAATGGTGCATTCATTGATTCAGGTTCTGCCACAACGATGGGAAGATGGGCATGGAGTAGCGTCTTCGCTGATCTGAATAATGATGGGTGGGAGGACCTGATCGTTGCCAACGGATATATTTCTGGTCCGCGCCCCGATGACTTATGAAGTTTTTTTTGGCGGCAAGTTGTGCCGCTTGGAAATTCCGGAATCGGGCCCGGCCTTGACGGTTCTGATCCAGCCCGACAACTTCAGGAGTATGTTCGCAGAGGAGCATCCTTTTCCGGCAGTGAAGCGCATGTTATTTTTAATAACGTGGAAGGATTATTTAAAAATGTTTCAAGTATCACTGGCCTCGATTCTAAAGATGACGGCCGCTCAGTTTGCTTCACGGACTGGGATCTGGATGGTGATCTGGACATCTGGATAAGCAACCGCAATGGGCCCCAGATCAGATTTTTTCAAAATTCTAATCCTTCAGGCGGGCATGGGCTCAACATTCATTTGAGCGGTAAATCATGCAACAGGGATGCTATAGGCGCTCGGGTAATTCTTAAGGCTAGGGACAAATTACCTCAGACCCGAACAGTCACAGCCGGGTCTGGGTTTCTTGCGCAGTCCTCTAAGACACTCCATTTCGGACTCGCTAAAGAAGAGATTATCGAAAAAATAGAAATTTTTTGGCCCGGCAATAAATCTCAAATAATCTCCAACATTGTTCCCGGAAATTATCATATTGAGCAAGGATCAGAGCCTATCGCATTCAAGGTCCGTTCAAAGGGAATTGAAAAGGATCCAAATCCTTTCCAGAAAACTTTTAATGATAGGACTTTTCTCTCACAGCGCCTACCTCTGACTGCATTCTTCGGACGTCCTCCAGAAGCCAAAAATAAACCGCTCCTTATCTGCCTTACTGTTGAGGATTGCAAAGTATGTGCCGTCCAAACAAAAGAATGGGAAGCGTCACCTCCTACCGGTGTCCATTTGCAATTGATTAGTGAGTCAACTCTGGCTCTTAGTGATCCTGAGAAGCTACGAATAATTCAGTTAACTTATGATCATTTCTTTGATGTTTCTGAACGTGAAATTCCAACTCCAATCTCTTTTTTAATCGATCAAAAGAACAGGCTCTGTGTGATTTATAGAGGACACATTGATCAGGATTTATTATTAGAGGATTGCATGAATATTAATATTGATGGCTCTCAACTCAGGTCACGTTCGGTGCCGTTCATTGGCCTATGGGCTTCGAAACATATATCATCAGCGAGACCCCTGGACTTCGTTGAGGATCTGCTCGATGCCGGTCTCCTTGATCAAGCAGCCAATTACATTAATAAAGAGGTGAATTCATTAAAAGAAGATGAGCTCTTTCCAATGCTCTTGAAAAGATTTGAGGCGCTCAAATCAGATCGTGCTGTTCCTTAATTTTGTAAAAAAAAGAGTGATCTAGAAGACCACTCTCTTTTATTTGAGGGGATCCGAGGTGGATCCGTTAAAAATAATTTATTTGGCTTATTTCTTTGCTGCTTCGCGTGCCTTAACGTCTTCAATAATCTTTTCAGCAATGTTCCTTGGACAAGCAGCGTAGTGGGAAAATTCCATTGAAAATTGTCCTCTTCCTGATGTCATCGTACGCAAATCACCAATGTACCCGAACATCTCACTGAGTGGAGCTTCGCCTTTGACTCGAATACCTGTCGGTGTGCTGTCCTGAGACGAAATCATACCGCGACGACGGTTCAGGTCACCAATCACATCCCCCACATTGTCATCCGGAGTAAATACATCCAGTTTCATTATCGGTTCCAATAACTTAGCGCCTGCCTTCGGCATTGACTGTCGATAGGCCGACTTTGATGCGATCTCAAATGCCACTGCCGATGAGTCAACTGCGTGGAATCCACCATCGATTAGTGTAACTTGAAAATCCAAGCATGGATACCCTGCAAGGACACCCTTTTCAGTTGATAACCTCCATCCCTTTTCGACAGACGGAATATATTCCTTCGGTACATTTCCTCCAACAATCTTGGATTCGAATTGAAAGCCTGAACCCGGCTCGAGAGGCTCGATGATATAGTCGATCTTAGCGAACTGACCTGCACCACCTGACTGCTTCTTGTGAGTGTAAGAATCTTCAAGATGAGTTGTGACGGTCTCGCGGTAGGCGACCTGAGGAGCCCCAGCCTCAACTTCAACGCCATGGGTTCGCTTGAGGATATCAATCTTAATATCCAAGTGAAGCTCTCCCATTCCCTTGAGAATAGTCTCTCCGGAATCTTGGTCAGTTTCCACATGAAAGGAAGGGTCCTCCTTGACCATTTTACCTATGGCTATGCCAAGCTTCTCAGCAGCTGCCTTATCCTTCGGAGCAATAGCAATTGAAATGACCGGATCTGGAAATACCATCGGTTCTAGGGTCGCTGGCTTTTTCGGGTCACAAAGTGTATGCCCGGTTTGAACATTTTTCAGACCGACCAGAGCAACGATGTCCCCTGCCTGCGCCTCGTCAAGATCCTCACGGGAATCAGCATGCATCTCGACAATTCTACCGACCCGTTCTTCCTTGCCGGTGAAAGTATTCAGGATGTTAACACCCTTCGCCAATACTCCTGAATAGACACGAGTGAAGGTCAGAGCACCGTACTGATCGTCCATGATCTTAAAGGCCAATGCACGTAATGGCTTATCTCTGTCAACGATAGCAAATTCGCCAGTCTCGTTTCCTTCCTTATCCACTTCAGGTTGTGGCTTCACTTCGGTCGGGCTAGGGAGATAATCAATGACAGCGCTTAGTATCAGCTGGATGCCTTTGTTCTTAAAAGCCGATCCACAGTAAGTCGGGAAAAAATCCAGATTGATTGTGCCTTTGCGGATACATTTCTTAATCGTCTCAATGTCAGGCTCCTCGCCATCGAGGTACTTCTCCATCGCCTCATCATCCTGATCAATGACAGTCTCAATCAATTCGGCGCGGTATTGCTTGGCTTTTTCCTTCAAATCATCCGGCACATCCTGAATCTCAAAATTCTCAGGTTGCCCTGAATCATCCCACACATATGCTTTCTGGCTCAGGATATCGACAACGCCCACAAAGCTGTCCTCAAATCCTATTGGGATTGTCATCACTAATGGCTCCGCGGCAAGGACCGACTTGATCTGGCCAAGGACCCGGTAAAAATCAGCACCGAGACGGTCGAGCTTATTTACAAAAATCAAACGGGCAACACCTGATTCGTTTGCATATCGCCAGTTAGTTTCCGACTGAGGTTCAACTCCACCAGACCCGCAGAAAACTCCGACCCCGCCATCGAGCACCTTCAATGAACGGTACACCTCAATGGTGAAATCTACGTGCCCAGGAGTATCAATAATATTAAAGCGGTGATCGTCCCAGAAGCAGGTCGTTGCAGCAGACTGAATGGTAATTCCACGTTCCTGTTCCTGTTCCATGAAGTCGGTCGTTGCCGCGCCGTCATGAACTTCTCCAATTTTATGGATCTTACCTGTGAGCTTTAGAATACGCTCTGTAGTCGTAGTCTTACCCGCATCAACGTGAGCAAAAATTCCAATGTTTCTGTATTTCGAGAGATCAGCCATATTTTTTTAAAAAATGAGCGCGGCCGATAACCCATTTTTTGGTATAATTCAACGGGTAATTGCTATTAATATACTATTTGGCTTATTTTATAGCATCATTTTTTTATAATTTGTCGATTCAATCCGAGGAATGCAATGAATGGGATCCCTAAAATGCCATCAATTAGAGACAAGTTCCTTACTCAAATAAGACAACAAGTCTGCGAAATCCTGCAACGATAAGCCAGCTTCCAAGCCCTCCGGCATGATGGACTTTCCGGTCCCCTTCAAACTTAAAATATCGTTACGATTGAGTACCCTCTTAGTGCCATCGACTAGCTGCATGATAATACTGTTTGATGTCTCTGCCTGAACTAGCCCATAAATATTTTCAT
>JAAZZC010000245.1 GCA_014239335.1 Verrucomicrobiales bacterium | reverse complement strand
TTTGCTTGAAGGTGAGAGCCAACTCTTTTAGGAGATGCCTCTTTCTTGGAGGGTCTCTTATCAGAAGCCTCATTTTTGATCATAAGTACCTTAGAGGGTAATGCGCTTTCAGTGACCTGGTCGTCTGCAGGTGTAATGAAAACCTTTTCAAGGGATGTGCCTAATGCCTTTTCCAATTGAAGCAATGCCTTGTTGTATGTTCTTTCTGCGGCAAGACGTTGTTGCGTCGTTTTTGTTGCGTTTTGCGCAATTTCAAAACGAATCTTTTCTAGCTTGTGTCGTTCTGTATTTTTGATCCGCTCAATGAATTCGATGTTATATTCTTTTTGTGCGAGGGCATGTTTCTGAGCTCGGTCCCTGTATCTCTTTGCACGTTTAAGATTTTCATATGACGCGACAACTTCTGCAGTGATAATTGTTTGAGTGGCTCCTTTTTGCGAATAATAGGATGCGACAGCAGCTTCTCGCACTTCACTTTCATGGCCTAGCCAACTGAATAAAGGAACGGACATTGCCAGCTGTATTCCCCAGCTTTCCCCAGTTCTTTGACCTCCTTCTTCTTCCCTTCCTATGCCGGCTTGAACATAATCAAACCAAGGTATTTTCTTCGCTCTTGATTCATTTAGTGATGACTGTGCAATTTTTTCCTTTGCTCTTATAGTTGTCAATTCGCCCCGATTAGCAAGTGACATTCTTATTAGGTATTCGAGATGAGTATGGTCCAGATCGATTGAGGGGCTGATAAGCTTATCAGTGATTCGAATTCTTTGGGAGTTCTTTAAGCCGACCCGAGCAGCAAGATTATCTCTTTGAGAATTAAATTCAATTTGTGCTCCTTCCACTGAAAGGCCTTCACTTCCGATATATTCAATTTTATCGATTGTAATCAGGCCGCTACTGAGCATTTTACTTTGAATTTCAGAATATGATTTGGCTGCGGATTCTTCTAATTCAAGTAATTCGATTTTAGCTTTAAGGTATTGTAGCTGTTCGTATTCTTCTCTGATTTTAATGACAACGTCACGTTCTTGATTCAGAGCTGCGGCTCTGGCAAGTTTGATTTCTTGTTCGGCTCGTGCTAATCGCGCTTTGCGGATTCCCGGGTGAGGAACATAAAGACGGAATTGTAACTGGGTATCTTCCTCATCGGCAAATGGATCGGTGTCGTGGAAATTCGTTTCAGTTCCGTTACGAATCATCTCACGAGCGTCAGTTTTAGTACCTCCAGGCTCGAAGATTTCAGGATTCGGCAAAATAGTTATTTTTTCTTCTGAGTTCTCTTCAATTGTCTCTTCGATTACCGTTTTATCACGGCCTTCTGTTGTCGTTCTAGAGATGTTGCGGTTTACAGTTTCGTCGGAAATGCTTTTCTTCTCTTGCCCGTCTTCGTTGATTACTGTTCTTGATAGTTGTTGAGTGTAGCTTTCGGTTCTTGTTTCAGTGAAAGGTGCAGGAATTTCATTACTCCCCCAATTTTTTCTAAATCTTATTTGAGGATCAGGCCAATCCCTCGCTGCTTTTTTTTGAGCTTCGGCAATTGTAATTGCGCCACGCAACGAAATAAGCCGAGGATTATTTTTTATTCCAAGGGCAATGAGTTCAGATAATCCTACATCATTAGCATTTTCTTGTTCAGCCTCAGCTCTGCCATTTTGAATGTGCAATAATCCAAATAAAACTATCAAAAACAACAAGGGGTGCTGTATTATTTTATTTTTGAGGCTTTGCATTATTGAAGTCGTATCTGAAACCTCTAACAGTCTTGTAACTGCTTTTACAGTTTGGGTACTTGCTAAGATTAAAGTTACGTTTTTTATTAGTTGCTGGCAGCTTTGACTGGGGTCTTTCCAAGGTTCCAGAGATTAAATGAGCCTGGTTCCTTTATGTGCACATGCACGCCGGTCCCGGGCAATAAGCCTTCAAAATCATCAGGCAGTTCACACACAAATACCCGGCCCCTAATATATTGCCCATCCATAGGTGTTCCATAATTAGGTAATGCTTCAATGCTTGGGGAAACAGTAATAATTTTTGCTTTGTAAGCGATTGGACTCCTTTCCATTTGGCTAACCCATACGACTTGATCTTCTGAAAGTTCTTCAGGGTTTTGGTCTAGAGGGATGAGTCCTCTTATCGTTTTGGCGGGAACATTATTTGGGCTTGTGAGATTAATGGTCAGAATAGGTGCTCCTAATTTTGTAACGCCTCCCAATTTATTGAGTTTAAAGATCGTTCCTTCGCCAGGAGCGACGAGTGTTTTATTTTTTAGTCTCTCTTTAAGTACTAGAAGTTCTTGAGGAAGATTAACGCCGTCTACTTTTAAAAGAAGTTGATCAGCTTCTTTTAAATCTGCATTGAGTGCTTCAATGGATTTGGCATGAGTGGTTAATTCAGTTTGAATGACGTCAATTTTACTAAGAGCGGCATCTAATTCACTTTGCAAACTGAGTTGCTTTTCTACATTATTTTTAATTAGATCAGCATTTCTCTTGGCCGTTTCAAGTCGAGACTCGGCACTGGCCTTCTGCGCTTTGGCTCGTTGTATGTCAGCATTTATTCCAAAACGAGTTGATTTGAATTTCCTTTCCATGTCGGCTCTTAAAAAGGGAAGGTTCGCTTTATAGTCATCAATTTCCTTCTGTATGAGAGAAGGGTCCAAGGCAATCAATTCCTGCCCCTTCGACACTTTCTCTCCTTCTTTAACAAGAACTTTAAGGATGACTCCGTCCTCTGGAGCAGCGATTTCTTCTGTGTGAGCAGCTACGATTCCATTGATCCTTACTTTGACCCCTCTTTGAGAGTATAGAAAAAGAACTAGCCCCAATATTCCTAGCCAAACTAAGAGTGGCCATTTTTCAAAGATCTTACGTGCTCGGTAAGTTGAAGTTTTCTTGAGTTTAATTTCGTTGGGAATGCTATTACTCATTGATCTATTAAATTTCGACGGTTGTACGTTGCATTACAAGACTAACTTCGGAGATATCATCAAGTTTTGATAAGGCGTCTACGAGATCTGTCTTATATGAAGGATCTATTAATCGTATTTGATATGAATATTCTTGAACTTCCCCCTGTATGGCTTCGCGCATTGCTACCATTTCCGTGGAACTGGCATACCTACCGAAGACCGTTTGAAGATGTTCATGTGATGGTGAATCTGGCGGAAGCATGAATCTTAAAAGCCCTTCGAATTCTCGGCGAGAAGCGAACGGTGACCAGCTTAGAAACATTGCAGTGAAACAGAAATATAGGGTGCCAATAACTGCGACTGAGTACACCTGAGCTCCGGATGCGATTCCGATCGAAAGGGCGGCAAATAAAAAGATAATGTCTCTGGGATCTCTGATTGGTGTCCTGAAACGCACGAATGCCATGGCTCCCATGATTCCCAATCCCCTTGCCATGTTGTTTCCAATCGCCATGATCATGACAGTGATCACTATAGTGGCCAAGACCATGGTGTGCAGGAAGGAGCGGGCGTAGGAGAAGCTCTGATGCGTCCAGCGATAGACCGTTGCCAATACGAGGCCGAGAACAAAGCTCACACTCAATGAATAGAGCACTTCCATTTCCCCGAGAGAGTGGTCAGTGCCGATTTGTGTTAACCAAGTTTCCATGTTAGTAAAATTTATCTCTTATTGTTTAGAAAGTTAAGTCCTGGCATTTTAAATACTGTTATTTGTTGAGGTCGTATTTTGTGAAGCACAGTCATACTCAAACCCTCTGAACAGTGTTTCAAGTCTCCAGGCAGTTGCATACTTGCAGAAACCGGTCGTTGTTAAATTGAATCGTTCAACTAATTCAAGCATCCATTTCGGAGAGTCTCGCATTGCCTTGAGCTCAAAAATGTAGCCAGCGAAAGGTCGGTTAAGCCCTACCTGTGAATCCATTGGTCGCCACCCTTTTGAATCTTCAATGCCTGGGATTGTCCAGCTTCTTGTTGGGCGGTAAGTGATTCTTCGGTCGAATGTGAGACGCGCATAATCATCATTTGCTCCGAAGTAACTTTCGCGGATATATCTTATGAGCATTTTGGGTCTGGCTCCGACATTTCTGGCAACTCGTGAATATTCAAGAAAGTAATGGTTGTCGACCGGGTTCTTGAGTAACTCGCATTGTTCGGGATTTAAAACAATTGGGAGTCCATCATTATGACCCTTGTATTGTTCCATTGTCATTTTTGCTCTGCTCTTAATAATAACTCCTCCGACTTTTCTTTTCAGTTCCAAGAAAACGGGAGCACTTCCTCCTTTGCCGTAAGTCCGGATCCGAAGTTTAAATCTGGCATATGTCTTACGCTCTTTTGCCAAGGCAAGATCCATGGTTGGAGTGTCCAGTTGAAGTGTAGTGACCGCATACTCTGGTATCTCACCTTTTCCATTAGGGTCAGCAATACAGAACGGTTTTATGTATTCACGTATCTTGGGTACCAAATGTGGATGAATAATGTACTTTTGCTCAAAGCGTTCGATTATCTTGTCTTTAACGTCTTTTCTTGAAGGCCCCGCATCAACCTGTAAACGCGGTAATGATGAAGAAGCCAATTTGTTGGATTCTTCGGCAGTTACCGATGGAGTTAGGGGGGGCATGAGGGTTTTCAGATCCTCATATAATATGAGGATCCATTAAAAATGAGGTGTGCATAAAATAGCTCTAGAATCACGAAATGCCATTAATAATGTGGCGGAAATGTTACCATTTATCCTCTTATCAGCCTTATTTTCACGAATAAAGTCCCTGAACTCTTATATTTTCATTATATCCTCTTTATTACCGAAGAATTCGACACCTTGATGCTTTTGGCGGTGTGGGGTGCTTTTGCTCTAACATTTTGCTGACCGAAGGCGTACTTGAATTGAATAAGTTAATCAATTTTCAAAGGGACACCATGCCTTTTATAACTCTTGAGCTAGGGTCGCTCCAACTTTCGAAAATCTCAGGTACTTCTTCAAAGTTGCATCGGTGAGTCACAAAAGGATTGATATCAATATGGTTATTACGAAGAGCTTCCATCACGTTTGAAAAGTCCTCATGTGTTGCGTTACGGCTGCTCAAGAGGGTCATTTCTCTCGCATGAAATAATGGATCTTCGAATGATATTTTTCCTTTCACGATACTGACTAGAATCAAACGGCCACCATGCCCCACATATTCAAAGGCGTTTTCAATTGCGGCGGGTGATCCAGTGGCATCGAATACAGAATCAGGTAAATTACCATCTGTGATTTCCTTTAATGCATTTATGGGTTCCTCGAGAGCATTCACACAATGATCTACACCAATAACATTTTTACAATACTCTAGCCTTTCGTCATTCACATCCATGGCTATTGTTTTTGCTCCGGCAATTTGTGCAAAGTGTAGAATTCCGATTCCTATTGGCCCGGTACCGGCAACTGCTACCCATTGTCCTTCCTTAAGGGATGACCTGCGGACTGCGTGTGCTCCGATGGCTAAACATTCGACAGTGGCAATTTGTTCGTGAGTAAGACCATCTGCACGGATAACATTCATTGCTGGGACAGGCATGAGTTCCCGCATTCCTCCATCAATGTGCACTCCCATCGTTTTTATGTTAGGGCAACAGTTTGTTTTCCCTTCCTTGCATGTTTTGCACTGACTGCAGTGAAGATAAGGGACGGGGACTACTGGTTCGCCGGCTTTGAATCCTGCCATGTCCTCTGCTATCTCAGCTGAGATTTCATGCCCTAGTATTCTTGGGTAACTGAAAAATGGTTGGTTCCCTTTGTAAGCGTGATAATCCGTGCCGCAAATACCTATCTTACGGATTCTAAGAATGACTTCGCTTTCAGAAGGGGTAGGTTCAGGAACTTCAATTGTTTCAAAGTTTCCGGGTTTCTCGCAGATAATGGCTTTCACAACTCCAAGAATCGCTTAAGTATTCGATCGGCGCAAGCTTACCTGCTTGATTGATTTGAAAGTTCGTAGGAAATTAACTTTATGAATTGGATAGGGTGTTGTGTTTATTTGTTCTTTTTTCTCAATTATGTCATAGCTGACGAGCGGTTGAGTTTTCATAATAAGCCGAATCCTCTTCCGGGAGGTGCGGTCACTGCGAATTGGCCAAGATTTTTGGGCCCCCACCATGATGGAACATCCAAGGAGTCTAAACTTTTGAAGAGTTGGCCTGAGAAGGGCCCAAAAGTTGTTTGGGAGCTGAAGAGGGGAGAGACGTATGCTGCACCAACAATTGTTGATGGTCGTCTTTTTAGTTTTGATTTGGCTGATGGTAATGAGCGGCTTGAGTGCCGTGACCCGGAAACAGGTAAGTTAAAATGGCAATTCAAGTATCCTGTCGAGTATCGGGACCGGTATGGATTTGCTAATGGTCCACGAGCCTCACCTGTGATTGATAATGAGATATTAATAATTGCAGGTGTTACTGGCCAGATAAGGGCAGTTGAAGTTATGACTGGCAAGCCGATTTGGCATCAGGACTTGCAAAAAGAATATGGGTATGAACTTGGCTTTTTTGGTTATGGGCCTCAGCCATTCGTATGGAAAGATCTTGTAATGGTGAATGTGGGAGGTTCAAAAAACACAAAAGGGAAGAGAGTGTGTGTGGCTGCTTTTGATAGGAAAAGTGGGAAAGAAATTTGGAGGTATATGGATGAGTGGGGAGCGAGTTATTCCTCCCCACTAGTTGCTAAGATCAGAGGGAAGGAAGTTCTTTTGGTTTTAGCCGGAGGGGAGAGTCGTCCTGCTAAGGGTGGTTTGTTGGTTCTTGATCCAACTAATGGTCATCTATTCCAAAGGTTCCCTTGGCGAGCTGATAAATTTGAGTCAGTAAATGCATCAGTTCCTGTAGTAATTGACGAGAGTTTTGTGTTTTTATCTGAATGTTATGGTAAGGGAGGAACTCTTCTTAAATTTGATGATAAATTAAATGCTGTTCCCGTTTGTAATGAAAGATTGTTTGGTATGCACTGGATGACTCCATTGGTTATTAAGGATCACATCTATGGTTTTGCGGGGCGCAACAAGCCTGATGTTCAATTCAAGTGTGCTAGGATTAAGGATGGAGAAATACTTTGGAAGGATGACATGCAATACCAGCAAAACATTCAAGGCAGGGATTTAACTCTCAGCTTCTTTCGTGGGAGTTTACTAAATTGTGATGGGCGCGTTTTTGCTTTGGGTGAGGATGGCGTCTTTGCCGAGCTTAAAATTTCACCTAAAGAGGTAAAAGTTAAATCAAGGTCTCAGTTATTTGTTGCGGAACAGTCCTGGGCCTTACCTGTCATTCACCGTGGATTGCTCTACATATGTCAGCATACCAAGGGCTTCGTTGATAATACTGTGCCCAGGATAATTTGTTATGATTTCCGTGAAGTAGAATAAATTTATATCCTGATAAGATTAATTTATAAAATTGATACGGGTGAATAATTAATTGAATCTGGGTATCTAGTTTTGATTTTTTCTATGGAATTGAGAAATTTTTCGATTTGGGCTCCCGCAGCCCCGGCTCTACTTGCGGCGGCGCTCAGTAATTGATCGAGCCTTTCTTTGGAAATTTTCAGTCCATCATCATTGGATAGGCGGTCAATGAGATCATTTTCTTTCGCTTCGCCTGACCGCAATGCTTGAAGGGCAGCGACGGCATGTTTTTTTATTAACTCGTGAGCTTCTTCTCTTCCGGTGCCTTCCTTTACGCATTCCATTAGAAATGTAGTAGTTGTCAGGAATGGGAGGTAGCGTTCATTTTCATTATTTATAACCTCAGGGTATACTTCCATTTGATTTAAGATGGTCAGACAAGTCTCAAATAGACCATCGGCAGCAAAGAAAGCGTCGGGTAGCATTACTCGCCTAACTACCGAGCATGAGACATCACCTTCATTCCATTGGTTGCCAGACAAAGAACAGGCCATTGTAAGGTACCCCTTCAGTAAGACATTGAATCCGTTAACTCGTTCACATGATCGAGCATTCATTTTGTGAGGCATGGCTGATGAGCCGACTTGTCCCTTCGCGAAGCCTTCGCCTGCCAGTTCATGTCCTGCCATGAGGCGTAGAGTATTACAGAAGCTTGAAGGTCCCGAGGAGAGTTCGGTCAGAGTTGATATGACTCTAAGATCAAGTGATCTTGGGTACACTTGCCCAACGTTTGTCGCTGTTTTGGAAATTCCAAGATGCGATGCAACTTTCTGTTCTAACGCGGCTACCTTGTCGGTGTCATCTTTGAATAGTGCGAGCTGATCTAATTGAGTTCCCACGGCTCCTTTTATGCCGCGTGCAGGATAAGATTCAATTATTGATTCGAGTGAACAGAA
>JAAZZC010000145.1 GCA_014239335.1 Verrucomicrobiales bacterium | reverse complement strand
TCCTACAATTCAGCTAATTTGAGAACGTGGCCTACTGGGGACGCAGAAATTATCTTTGGAAAACGGCACGGGGCACCTATGCCCGGAGGACCGGGGGCACTGGACGCTCTGATCCACGAGGCACAGATTTATGGCGCTACAGGTAATGCTGACGACATCATGAACCTTTATCTTTCTGGCCCTGGAGGCGGGACAGCACTTGAATTTACTAACATTACTTACAACACTGATGAAGGCGCATTCACTCTGGAATGGAATTCCAAACCGAATAAGACCTATGCCCTCTATTACTCATTGGACCTATCTGACTGGGAAGCAGACATAGATGATAGCATCGCATCAGAAGGAGAAACCACTTCATACAGTTTCGAGCATCCGGAAGGTACAGAGGCCCGTAAAATATTCTTTAAAGTAATAGCGCAATAGATCTAGTTAAACCAATTACTTACTTTGAGAATCTCTCATCTCAAAATGTAATTTGAGGGATAATGTATTGATGTTTTATGACCATAATGGCTAGCCAAGCCAGAAATTCATAGTCATAGTAATCTCCATTTCTTATGACAAATTATCAAAGTATCTATGAATTGAGAAAACGATCCTCTCATCTTATGAGGCTAGTAATGGCATTGTTTTCAATCTTTTCTCTTACGCTTAATTTAATTGGTAATGAAAAGAAAACGGGGCCGGAATGGTGGTCATTACAACCAATAAAACAAATTACACCCCCGAAATTAGAGCGTAGTGGATTAGCTTTAAATCAAGTTGATGCGTTCATACAGAAAAAGCTCACAGAAAACAAACTTGCTCCGTCAAAACCTGCAAGCCCAAGAACACAAATCAAACGCCTCTATTTTGATTTTATAGGCCTTCCACCGACACCTGAAAAAATTGCTGAATTCGAAAAGAACCCATCGGATGAAGCATACGAAAACATGGTAGATGCCCTACTGAAATCAAAACACTATGGCGAACGCTGGGGCAGGCATTGGCTTGATATTGCAAGGTTTGGGGAAAGTGATGGATTCGAAAGAAATAATCCAAGGAATAATCTTTGGCCTTTTAGAGACTGGGTAATCAAAGCCCTTAATGATGATATGCCGTACGACGAATTTGTCAGAATGCAAATAGCTGGTGATATTATAAAGCCAGGAAAGGATGGAACGGCTGCCGTGGCATTTCTGGCAGCTGGTCTGCACAATACTGTTGTCGGCGGGAGTGAGTTCATGAAGAAAACAGCCCGCCAAGATGAACTTGAAGAAATTACTGGGACTGTTGGCCAAACATTCTTTGGCCTCACTGTAAATTGTGCAAGGTGTCACGATCATAAATACGATCCTATTTCGCAAAAAGAATACTATCAACTCACCTCCGCACTAAAGGGAGTATTTCATGGTGAAAGAGATGTTCAAGACAGCGAATTTGTTGAAGAAATCAGTGCTCTTCAAAAAGAAATTAATGCTCTTCAAGAACGTCTCGGCGCCATAGACAGTGCCGCAAGAGGCAAAGCTATAAAGAAACGTAAACACGAACCTCAAGCTATACAAAATCAAGGTCCGTCACCAATATCAAGATGGGAATTCGATCAGAATCTGAACGATTCAATTGGGAAAATGCACGGAACTATTTCTGGTGCGGCTAAACTAGAAAATGGAGCATTAGTCCTAAATGGGAGGGATTCATTCGTTATGACGCCCTCATTAGATAAAGATATTCAGGAAAAAACACTGGAAGCTTGGGTTCAACTTAATGACTTGAGTCAGAAAGGATCTGGCGTCATCGGAATTCAATCAACCGATGGACAGATTTTTGATTCAATAGTCTTTGGTGAAAAGTCACCTCAAACGTGGATGGCAGGCAGTGACACGCTCAAGCGCTCTCAAGGTAATGATGGGCCCAAAGAAACAGAAGCTCAGTCAAAACCAATTCACGTTGCTATAACATATAGTAAAGATGGGACCATCACAAGATACCGCAAAGGTCAGGTGTATGGAGATAGTTATAAAACTAAATCCCAATCATTCGAAAAAGGCAAATCTCAAATCTTGTTCGGCATGCGGCACGGAACAAAAGCAGAAATGAGAGGTATACTCTCGGGAAGAATACTCCGCGCTCAATTTTATGACAGGGCACTGAATCCTGCAGAGATTGCAGCCTCTGCCGGCACTGAATCTAATTTTATCTCTGATGATGAAATGTTGGCAATGATGTCCGATAATGAAAAAAAACTAAGGAATGATATAAACGGTCAAATCAAATCAATTACCGAAAATATAAAGAATTTAGAATCTAGGAAAAAAACCAAAATCTATTCAGTCGCAGCCAGATCCAATCCCGGAACCACCTACGTATTGAATAGAGGACATGCTCTTCAACCCCGAGAAAAAGTGAATCCCGGTTCAGTGAGCGCTGTGACTGGTCCTAACGCAAATTTTGGCCTCGCTGCCGACGCCGCAGATTCGGAACGGCGTAAAAAATTGGCTGAGTGGATTACTCATTCTAATAACCCACTATTTACAAGAGTCATTGCCAACAGAATATGGCATCATCACTTTGGAATAGGTCTGGTAAAGACTCCAAATGATCTTGGTTTTAATGGCGGAATTCCCAGTCATCCAGAACTTCTGGACTGGCTAGCCACAGAACTCAAAACAAATGGTTACAGCCTCAAGCATCTGCACCGCTTAATGGTTAACTCAAGGGCTTACCGTCAATCCTCGATACCTAATCCAAAAACATTAGAGAGTGATTCTGATAATCGGCTCATATGGCGCAAATCACCAACAAGAATAGATGCTGAAAGCTTAAGGGATGCCATGCTGAAGGTATCAGGAAAATTAAACACTGCAATGGGAGGCCCTGGGTTCCGGGACGTTACTTTCAGATCATTGAATGGAACCACCTATTACACGCCTTTTGACAAGGAAGATGACTCCCTCAACAGAAGGACCGTTTATCGGTTCAGTCCTCGTGGTCAGAGAAGCACTATTCTTGACGCCTTCGATTGCCCTGACCCATCAACTACTGCTCCAAGTCGATCCATTACTACGACCCCAATCCAAGCACTTGCACTATTAAATAATGCGTTCGTGCTTCGGATGGCAGAAGGATTCGCTAAAAGGCTAAGAGAAGAGAACCAGGACAAGATTAAAGAGCAGGTCATCCGAGCATATGAATTAGCATATGGCAGAAACCCTGACCCAGAGGAGATTCGACTTGGCCTTAAACTTTCAGAAGATCACGGTTTGCAAGCACTCTGCCGCGTCCTTTTTAACAGCAACGAATTTGTAGTAATAGATTAAACATGAATCCAAACCGACGAGATTTTCTTAACTGGAGCATTCAGGGCACAGGAGCCACTGCTTTCACTAACCTCCTCCTAAATGATCAAGCTCAAGCATCTGGAACTTCTCTAGTGACTCATTATCCTGCCAAAGCAAAAAGGGTCATACATATCTGTTTGGTAGGTGGAATGAGCCATATCGATTCTTTTGATCCAAAGCCTCATCTAACAAAAAATCATGGTAAAGAAGCACAACTTTCCGAAAAACCGGACATATTTTTTGGTCGTGTAGGACCATTACGTGGAGCCGATTGGGAATTCAAAGCAAGAGGAAAGAGTGGGCTAATGGTTTCTGAAATGTTTCCGCACATAGCAAAACAAGCTGACAAAATAACTGTCATCCGCTCGATGATAACCCAGTCAGCCAACCACACTCCTGCCTTATTTTTTGAAAACAGTGGTTTCGAATTCAACGGTTACCCTTCAGTTGGCACTTGGGTATCCTACGGTCTAGGAGCAGAGTCTGAATCGCTCCCCTCCTATGTCGTTTTACCTGATGGACGAGGAGATCCTAACGGTGGCGCCTCGAACTGGTCCAATGGTTTCCTCCCCGCTCAGTACCAAGGGGTCCGATTTGGAAAAGGAGAAAATCCAATCAGAGACCTTTTCCCTGCGAGAGAAATTTCTGACAATGAAGAGCTCCAGTCCCGAAAATTACTCAATCACCTCAACAAGAAGCATCAAGATAATACCCAAATAGATGACCTACTTGAAGCTAGAATCCGAAGTTATGAACTGGCAGCAAAAATGCAACTCTCCGTACCAGAAGTAACGGACCTTGGCGGTGAGACTGAACAAACCAAAGAAATGTATGGGATCGGAAAGGATCTTACAGACGACTGTGGAAAGAGGTGCCTTCTTGGTCGGAGGCTCTTGGAACAGGGAGTACGATTTGTACAAATATTTTCGGGAGGACCAATAGGCGGAAGTCCAAGAGCAAGCTGGGACGCTCATGAGAACGTGAAGGAAAATCATGGTAAGGAAGCAACTAGGATCGACAAACCTATAGCAGCCCTGCTCGCTGATTTGGATCGTCGGGGGATGCTTGATGAAACACTTGTGCTGTTCACAACTGAGTTCGGAAGAACCCCATTCGCCCAGTCAGATAAAGGAAAAGTTGGCCCCGGAAGAGATCATAACAAGGGAGGCTTCTCAATATGGATGGCAGGTGCTGGACTCAAGCCGGGGATCAGTCATGGTGTAACTGATGAGATTGGATGGAAGACTGCAGAGGACCCCGTGACATGGCACGATTTTCATGCCACAGTCATGCATTTACTGGGAATGAATCACGAAGATTTGACTTTCTATCATAACGGCATTGAGCGGCGATTGACTAACGTTCACGGCAATCTGATCGGTGAGATCCTCGCCTAACCATTAATCGACTAGAAAGTTCGCGTTGCCAGTACTCACACGAACTATGAACTTATGAGTACGGACAAAGAAAATCAGGAAAGCCAACCTCTTAATTTGATTGTCAGGGACGAGGACGAATCGGTAAAAGAAACAAGTGCATGTGGACATCGATACAGATTACTAAGCCACGAGGATGAAGGCCTTGCTGCTTGGGCGCATGCCGTAGACATTGATGGTGCTAAGCTCCATTACCATAAAAAATCCACCGAGCTCTATTATGTTCTAGAGGGCCAAGGCACAGTTAGTCTGGATGGAAAGGAAGAGCATGTGAAAAAGGGAACCATAATTCATATTCCCCCCGGTGTCGTCCATGGTGCTAATGGGAAAATGAGGGTTCTAGTCATAGGAATTCCCGACATTGATGACTCGGACATTTACTACGTATAAAAATAAAATTTTCACAAAACCAAATTAACTGACCGTTACATTATTTGATGATAATACACTTGAGAATATTTAGGAGCATTATAAATGCGTCTTTGCTAGCACTCCTATTCCTTCAATATTTGCATGCGCAGGTAGATAAGGATGCTTTACCCAAAGTGGAAGAAGGTTTCAAAATCAACTTCTTTGTAAAAGAGCCTCACATTATCAATCCCTCTTCGCTCTGTTTTGATAGAAAGGGGCGACTTTACGTAGGAGCAGGCCCGCAGTACCGGCACCCGAAGGAGGATTCACCGACCGATTATATCAAGATTCTCATCGATGCGGATGATGACGGTGTCGCCGAGACAGTGAAGACTTTCGCCGAGGGGCTCAACTGCGTGCAGGCGATGGCTTGGAAAGGCAATGAGCTGTGGGTAGCCAACGCCCCGGAACTGACTGTTCTGCGCGATACTGACGGGGACGATGTCGCCGACGAGTATCAGGTCATCTACACCGGTCTCAACAACCTGCGCCACAGTGTGCACGGACTTAACTGGGGGCCCGATGGTTGGCTCTACTTTACCATGGGTAACACCTGGGTGAAGCCGAATGCGCCAAAGCCAATCCGTGACCTACAGGGCATCAAATCGGACGATAAGACTCAATACCCGATGACGAGGGTCTACACTAGGGACACCTACCCAAAAAGCTATCACCCAATGAACAAGGATGAAAAAGAAGGAGGTATTTTTCGATGCCGCCCAGGCGGGCATGACCTAGAGCTTTTCGCTCGAGGCATGCGTAATCCATGGGATATGTGTATGGATAGCGGCTTTAATTGGTTAGCTACTGATAATGATCCTGGCCGTCCCGGAGAGAGAATTTTTATGCCAATTCGTCACGGCCACTACTCTATGCGCCACCCCTGGAAGTTCGATTGGATCGGTAAGCACATCGCCATTGCCCCATCCTCAGATTTATTTCCAAGTGTAAGCGGCTCAGGTACAGGAGTAGCTTTTTATACTTCAGACCACTTCCCTAAAAAATACCAAAACAAGTACCTAATTGCTGACTGGACCAACAACTGCATATTTCTCTACAATCCGAAATGGGTCGGTGCATTACAAGTACCTGCGGAAACAAAGCGGAAGATTGTC
>JAAZZC010000270.1 GCA_014239335.1 Verrucomicrobiales bacterium | reverse complement strand
TGGAAACCCGAACATGTACCAACATTAATCTCATTATTAAATTCACCGCCAGAAAACAACCCGTTACCTTTAGGTATTTATTTTCATATTCCATTTTGCCGCAAACGTTGTCACTTCTGTTACTTTAAGGTCTACACTGACAAGAAAGCTTCTGAGATCAAAGCTTACATTGATTCTGGTATAAAGGAAATTTAGAAATATGGACAAATGCCATACCTCAAAAACCGCAAGCCTAAGTTCATATACTTTGGTGGTGGTACGCCTTCATATCTGTCAGTTTCACAATTAACAGATCTCACTGATCGCATGAAGGCTGTGTTTCCTTGGGATGAAGCAGAAGAAGTTGCCTTTGAGTGTGAGCCCGGGACTCTAACTGAAAAAAAACTTGATCATATCCGCGATCTAGGAGTCACGCGATTAAGTTTAGGTGTTGAAAATTTCAACGACCATATTTTAGACATTAACGGACGAGCTCATCGGAGCAAAGAAATCATCCGCTCTTATAACTACGCTAAAGATATAGGATTCCCTCAGATCAATATTGATCTAATCGCAGGAATGATAGATGAAACTGAAGAGAACTGGAAAGAATGTGTTCAGCAAGCAATAAGTTTGGAGCCTGAATGTGTCACCATATACCAAATGGAAATTCCTTATAACACTACAATTTATAAGGAAATGAAAGAGTCTGGTAAGTTGACAGCACCAGTAGCTGATTGGCCCACGAAGAGACGATGGGTAAGTGAAGCTTTTGATGCGTTTGTAGAGGCTGGCTACACAGTATCGAGTGCATATACAGTAGTGAAAAACCCTAAGACCGTTAAGTTTGTATATCGTGATGCATTGTGGGGAGGCGCAGATATGCTTGGCACAGGAGTCGCATCATTCGGTCACATCGGAGGAATTCATGTGCAAAATGAACACGACATTGGAAAATACTTAGAACGCGTAACCGACAATGAATTCCCGATTTATCGTGCCTACCCAACGAATGAAGATGAGACACTGATTCGAGAGTTTATATTTCAACTTAAGCTTGGCAGAGTGGACCTTAAATATTTCGAAACGAAATTCTCGGAGAGTATATCTCACAGATTTCGTGAACCAATTGAATTATTACAAGCAGAAGGATTTTTAAAATTAGACGACATCAGCATCACAATGACAAGGGAGGGTTTACTTCAGGTCGATCGCCTTCTCCACGAATTCTTCCTGAAGGAACATCAAAACGCTCGTTATGCATGATTCTTTATCCCCTGAGCTGAAGTCATTTTTATTACCGCTTGATTTCTTTTATGGATCTAAGGAAATCCTTAAGCCTAAAATAGAACCGCTCACCTCTGAGCATTTGCCAGAAAAAGAAAGGACTCTTCTCGATCACGACCGAGACATGACCTCGACTTTAATGAAACATCATAACAGTGAGCTCTATATAGAAGTTCTGGAGTGCGTTTCTAATGACAACTACCTATTAAGGATGGTGGTTTTAAAATCCAAAGAAAATAAAAAGCCTGTAGAATTCGGTGCCATTGGAATTGACTTGAACCAATTTGATTCAGACATTAGGAATGAAATTGAGGAGGGAGTTAAGCCCCTCGGAGGCTTACTTGAGCAGTACTCAGTTTCTTACAAGAGTGGACCCAGAGCCTTTTTTAAAATTATATGTGATAAATTAATTGCGTCACTTCTCCAAGTACCAGAGGGAGTTAATCTATACGGAAGATGTAATGAGCTAACGAACAACGAAGGTTTTACACTTGCTGACATTGTTGAGATCTTACCTGTTTAAACTATTTAATAGATAAATGGTCTTAATTTAAAACCAATTCTGTTATTCATACGCATTATAATAATGAAGTCAGTTGATTTTGATACAATAGTCATTGGAGCCGGTCCCGCGGGATCAACTGCCGCCGCACTGCTTGCTGAGAATGGGCATAACGTAGCCCTTTTAGAAAAAACAAAATTTCCACGCTACCATGTAGGCGAATCCCTCATGCCATTTTGTTACTTCCCTTTAGAGCGACTAGGACTCACGGACCAAATGGACGAAATAGGTTTCACACAAAAATTCAGTGTTCAATTTGTAACTGAAGATGGCTCTCAATCCAGACCATTTTATTTTTTCCAACATTACGACCATCCTTCATCAACAACTTGGCAGGTATTAAGGAGTCAATTCGATGAACTAATTATGGATAAAGCTCGAGAGAATGGTGCCGAAGTCAGGGAACTTACCACTGTAAAATCATTTATTGAAGAGTCTGGCAGCATCGTTGGTGTTAATGCTATCTCACCTGACTCTACAGCATATCAATTGCGAGCACCCATGGTCATTGATGCTTCCGGACGTGATACCATTGCTCAAGTTAAGCATAAATGGAAAAAGCGAGACCCTGAACTAAATAAGATAGCCATATGGACATATTACAAAGGTGCTAAGAGAGATCCTGGACTCGATGCAGGCTCGACTACTGTTGCTTATCTTCCAGGTAAAGGTTGGTTTTGGTACATCCCACTCGAAGGAGATGTTGTCAGTGTAGGAATTGTTGCTGAAAGGGAATATTTATATAACGACACTAGGGAACTGTCACAGATATTTGAACGTGAGATAAAGAATAATTTATGGATTGATGAACATCTGAACTGCGGTGAACAATTCGGTAAGTATTGGTCAACTGGCGAATACTCTTACAGATCTGAATTTTGTGCCACTAACGGATTGTTACTTGCCGGAGATGCCTATGCTTTCCTTGATCCTGTTTTCTCTTCAGGTGTTTTTCTTGCATTAAAAAGTGGCGAAATGGCGGCTGATGCAGTTTCTAATGCGATTACTAATAATGACTTTAGTGCGGGTCAATTCAACGACTATGGTAAAGAGCTTTGTAAAGGCATAGAAGCGATGCGCGCACTAGTTTATGCATTTTATGATGAAAGCTTTAGTTTCGGGGATCTCATTAAGTCGAACCCTGACCTGAGAGGAGACTTAACAGATTGTTTGATAGGTGACGTATTTAAAGACTTCACTGAGTTATTTGGTGCCGTTTCTGATTTTGCGACCGTCCCCTCCAAACTTAAGCATGGTTTAGTCGCTTAATTTAAACTAGGTCAGTTAAGGTTAAGCTATCTAGTTTCCTTTGTTGCATTTTACGTCAATTAAGTAATAACGAAATGATAGTTAATAAAATATAGCTTATACTTTCATTAAAAGCGGTTTAAATCATATTTGAACTATTCTATAGAATAGAAGTAAAGGAACCTTAGATTGGCAGGTAAAAGAACATGAGTTGTCACTTTAAACAAAGAAGGAAAGCTGTTTTTTCAGAAACGGATTTGGCGGGAATTGTTCACTTTGCTTCATTCTTTCCCTACATGGAAGACTGTGAACATTCTTTCTATAGATCGCTGGGTCACTCAGTTACCAATATGGTCGATGATGATGGCATAAACATTGGTTGGCCAAGAGTTAATGCCACCTGTGAGTACCTCAAACCTATTCGTTTTGAAGACGAATTTGAAATCCAATTAATAGTTTCTGAAATTACAGACAAAACAATTAAGTACGATTTCAATTTCATTAATGACGACAAACAGTTACTTGCTAAGGGATCCGTTATTGTCGTGTGTGTAACGTTTAGTGAGACAGGAATGAAATCTACGACCATTCCACACTCAATTCGTAATAGAATCAATACCGTAACTAAGCAGTCATAAAGTAAATTTCAATGAGTGCTGATAAATCTAAAATTTCAAACAATAAAAAAGGTATGACTTGGTTAATTTTTGCGCTAATGACAGTTGCCGCTTGGGGCGTCTATGGAATCTTCCTGCACAAGGGAGCAGTAGGAATGGGAGACCCTGAAAATGGTAGGTACAAAGCATTTCTATGGGTCGGCATCGCATACTTTGTTACTGCCGTTGCGGCCCCCTTCTTGTTATTACTGATTAAAGGTGCCAGCTGGTCAATGCCAAGCTCAGGAATAGCTTATTCGTTCATTGCGGGCATAGTGGGTGCAATCGGTGCTTTTGGAGTCCTTTTGGCTTTCGGCGCAAAGGGTCATCCAGCGGTTGTAATGGCTATAATTTTTGCAGGAGCCCCAGTCATTAATGCGCTTATCTCAATTTCTATGGATCCTCCACCCGGAGGAATAGGTTCAGTCCCAAAACTATTTTGGCTAGGTGTCGCAATGGCTGCTTTAGGTGGCTGTATTGTTACGAAATTTAAACCACAAGGAGCAAAACCACATGGGCCACCACCAGCAGTTAAAAGTGATCAGTAACCAATTGATCACTCAATACTATTTCAATTCTAATTGAACGTTTACTGATGACTGAAGATAATGAATTAAATTCACTCAGAAGGCTCATCCGACACCAGCTAGGTAACCCTAATTCCTTAAATGCTACTAAACTTATAAGTAACGGTATAGTTGATGCAGATAAGGTTACTAGAACGCAATTCATTGACAATTGTCCTTTCACAACCAAATCGGAAATTGTTCTTGATCATAAAAAGAACCCTCCATTCGGTTCAAATCTTACTACTCATCTCAATGCCTATAGCAGGCTATCTAAAACTAGCGGCACTTCAGGCGAATCTATTTCATGGCTAGATACCTCTGAGGATTGGTCCAATATGCTTGATGCTTGGGACGTAATTTACAATACATCACAACTCAATACTGAACGTGATGTCATTTATTTTGCTTTTTCATTCGGCCCATTTCTTGGTTTTTGGACTGCTTATGAAGCTGCTGTCCGGAAAGGTTTCCTTACAGTGCCAGGAGGAGGCCTAAGCTCTGATGCAAGGATTCAATCCATCATAGACTGCTCAGCCACCGTCCTTTGTTGTACGCCCACTTATGCGATGAGACTAGGAGAGGTGAAATCTAAGGGATCTGATACCAACATAAATACAATTATTGTTGCCGGGGAACCTGGAGGAAGTATTCCTTCAATAAGAGCGCGTATCAGTAAGTTGTGGTCCGGCGCGAAAGTCATTGATCATCACGGTATGACGGAGGTGGGACCCGTTAGCGTGCAGAATCACATTGATTCATTTACATTATCACTTATCCCGGGTTTTCATTTAGCTGAAGTGATCGGAATAGAATCTGGAAAGGAGGTAGATATTAATGAAGAAGGAGAACTAGTTTTAACGACCCTTAAAAGAAATCATAACGCTCTCTTAAGATACAAAACAGGCGACCTCGTCAAAAAGTCTACATCTAATATAAATGGCAAAGAAATGTTAGGCTTGGAAGGGGGAGTTCTTGGTAGAATCGATGACATGGTTGTGGTTAGGGGTGTTAATATTTATCCATCTGCCATTGACTCTGTCATGGGTGAGTATGAACAGGTAACCGAGTACCGTGTTCTAGTAAAAGAAGAACGGTGCATGAAAGAGATTGAAATCCTTATTGACCTTAATTCTAGTACGGAAGAAGAACCTTTGATTAATGACATCGAAGAGAATTTACGCTCAGTTTTTTCCTTGAGGATCCCTGTTAAAACCCTCAAAAACGGTGAGTTAGAAAGTTTTGAATTTAAAGCCAATAGGTGGATCACAGAATGATTGTTCAATTAGATAATATCTCAAAAAGTTATCCAGAGGGTCTAGATGAGGAAAGGCGGGAGATCTTTACCGATATTAGCCTCAGTATTAAACCTGGGCAAAGCGTCTCAGTCGTCGGCCCATCAGGCTGCGGCAAAAGCACCCTCCTGAATATAATTGGCACATTAGATTCACCTGATTCCGGAGAAGTTGAGATTTGCGGCA
>JAAZZC010000250.1 GCA_014239335.1 Verrucomicrobiales bacterium | reverse complement strand
CGTTCGCATCCCCGTCGTCGATGCAGAAGAAGGAGCCGCCGACCCGAATCACCACGTCGTCGGCGCGAAGCCCGGCATGGACAACCCCTGGTATATCAACGTTGGCCGCACCCGTGTCCGCCCGAAAGGCAAAACCTCCTGGTCTTTTCCTCACACCGGCAAGCCCAGCTATCACGTGCCCGAACGCTTCGCGAAGATGGTAATAGAATAGAAACTGGTTGAAATAATGAAGCAACTCACTCCCATGATATCCCCGAAACTTCGCCTGAACGCACTTCTCTTCGCGACAGCAGCAGCTGTTCTGATTACAGACGTCGGCGGCGCCGAAAAACCGTCCGACCCTTACATTGCGCTCAAACCCGCGCACGTCATTGTCAACCCGTGGCGATTCCACATTCCGCCGACAAAGCGTCAGGGTGTGCCCAGGCGCCAGCGTTCTGACGGAGGTATTTCAAAGGGCTGTATCCTCGATGAACCGGACTCATCATGATAGTTATGAGAATGTATTCGCAGAGCCACCACCAACTGTGGCGGAATGCGGTTATTATGAGGGCTATGAGACTAATTAAGGCAATATTTTGAGCGAAATGCCTAAATCGAGTTGTCGCTCCCCAGTTCACTATTGCGAATGCGTTTCGAGTAAGCCACTCGGCAGTTCCCTCTGAGATAGGGGTACCAAGCGCGTCCCCAAACAGCGCGTCCCGATTGGCTGACGCGAGCGTGTGCGAATTATTGCGGAGCGTAGCCAAGATCCACAGTAGCATGATTGATTGTGGGATCCACGTTGCGAGATGTCCCCATGGTGTATTTGAATTTGTCTAACTCCTTTACTCTAAATTATTTATGGGGGGCACTATAGAGTTCAGAAGGAAAGAAAAGCACCGTAACTGCTACTTTTTGAACTTCACATAGTCAGGTGGCATTTCCCGGTTCGCCGTTGCCGTCGTAAGTGACTGAAGATAATTAGTGACTTTGAGTAGGCCCGCGTAATCGATCTTGTCCGGAGTGTCTGCCGGAGTGTGGTAATCATCATGTAGTCCTGTGAAGAGCGCCAGGATAGGGACCCCGGCATTATAGATTGGTGTCGAATCAGTTGGCAGGTTAGGATTTGCAGATTTTTCTATTTTCATTTCGGTTGCTATAGAATCGACGAGTGCGTCCCAGGATTGACTCGATCCGGTCCCGTGAACGATGAGGGGCTTTTCTTCGAGTCGGCCAATCATATCCAAATTGAGATAAGCAGAAATGGATGGATAGATTTTATCCCCCTTAATTTCTTTTTGTTTTTTTACGAAATGCTTTGAACCAAATAGTCCCATTTCTTCGCCTGACCAGGCAGCAAAGATGATGTCTCTTTTTAGATCGAGTTTACCTTGAGATTTAAGGTCAGTGTAAAATTGCGCCAATTCCATGACTGCTGCAATTCCTGAAGCGTTATCATCTGCTCCGTAGTGAATTAATGAGGTGTCTTTGCCTTTGGCTCGAGTCCCGCCCCTAGTCCCTAACCCGATGTGGTCAATGTGCCCACCGACCATGATAGCCTCTTCGGACGGATTTTCTTTTACTTTTAGTCGTGCGATCACATTACGGCCCTTGTCTTCTTTTTTGGTTAGGCCGATTTGAGCAGAAATACTGTAAGGTAGAGGAAATCCTTCTACCTTTTTTCCATTATAAAAGGACTCAAAAACATCCTTAAAGGAACCGTTGTCTGTTCCTCCTAGTAATGAGCCGGCGAGTTTATCTGAAATGGTGATAGAAGGAAGTATTTCATTATTACTTCCAACGTTCTGTGAGGGAGAGACGAGCATTTTACCGACTCCGGGATTTGGTCCTTTAATGTAGATGATGCCTCTTGCGCCGAGTTTCTTGGCTTGTTGTGCCTTATTGACTAGGGGTCCGAATTTTTGCAAATCCTTACGGTCCTTTGGTGATCCTCGGAAAACCAGAACCCATGCATCTTTCACGTTAAGGTTTTCAAATGAATTGTATTCCTTGTCTTGTATTCCGAATCCTGCAAATACAGTGCGGGCAGGTTTTATTTCACCGGAGACACTGAAATTGACGGGTAAATAGTGCTGTCCAGGCTTGAAAGTTCTGACCAGTCCTAGAGGTTCGTGTACTTGAATGGTGAGG
>JAAZZC010000266.1 GCA_014239335.1 Verrucomicrobiales bacterium | reverse complement strand
GTAGGCTCAGGAGTAGGCTCAGGAGTAGGCTCAGGAGTAGGCTCAGGAGTAGGCTCAGGAGTAGGCTCAGGGCGTTGATTTGCTGTTGGAATAGTCTTTTCCTCGGGCATTTCGGAGATCGCACCGTCAATAGCATCAATGACATCACTTAGCCTGGTTTCTTCTATGATCTGGATCCCCTTGATAATGGCGACCTCTAAATGGAGTCGCTTATTGGGGGCCCATTTCATGCGGCCTTCTACTGTTGCTAAATGATCAATCAGTGCCAGTAATCTGTCTGTATCAATTTGCTTGGACTGATTTTCTACTCTCGTAAGTATTTCTGTTGCTAATTCCTTTGAGGCTCCCGAAGGATCGACCTGATAAACGAGAACTGAACGGAAATGACTAATCAGGTCAGTTAGAAGTTTACTGAGATCTTTTCCCGATTCGGATTGTTCATAGATAGTATCGAGTCCCTTTACTGTTTCCTTGGTCAGGATTGCTGACCCTAGGCTCGCGATTATTTCAATTCCGGTGAATCCAAAGACTTCCAAAACATCGGCCTCATGGATTGACTCGCCACAGAATGCAACGAGTTGATCGAGCATTGATTGAGCATCTCTCATTCCACCTTCTGCTCCTTTCGCTATTGCCGTGCCCGCGACCGGGTCCAACTCAATGCCTTCTTGTTTGGCAATGTGATTGAGTTGTTCGGCAATGATTCTGGTAGGTATTCTTCGTAAATCAAAACGCTGACAACGAGAAATAATCGTGGGCAGTATTTTTGTTGCCTCTGTCGTCGCGAAAATAAACTTCACATGTTCGGGAGGTTCCTCCAATGTCTTCAGTAGCGCATTGAAAGCAGCGTTCGATAACATATGAACCTCATCAATGTAGTAGATTTTATATTTGCCGTGAGCCGGAGCAAATTTCACATTGTCGCGAAGTTCTCTGACCTGCTCGACTCCGTTATTACTTGCACCATCAATTTCTAATACGTCCAGGCACCGGCCTTCTGCGATTTCCTGGCAGATACTTTCATTTGGATCAAAATCTATTTTTGGACCACCTTCACAATTGAGTGCCTTGGCAAGGATTCTGGCAGTTGATGTTTTTCCTGTTCCTCTCGGTCCAACGAATAGATAAGCATGGGCTAGCCTATTTTGTTCAATGGCATTTGAAAGTGTCTGGACAACATGATCCTGACCAAGGATGTCCTTGAATGTAAGGGGTCGATATTTACGGGCGAAGACCTGATAACTAGAACTCACAGGCCCTATTTTAGTAAGGGTTGGCGGTTTGTGAATCTTTTTTCAGTTGGACATTTTCCAATCATCGCGCTTTTTGATCAGTAATGAGTGAAAATGAAGCCATTGGAATGATTGCCGGCAACGGCATTTATCCTGCAATATTTGCCCATGGGGCCCGTTCTGCAGGTGTAAAACGCCTAGTTTCGGCCGCATTCGAAGGGGAAACGGATCCCGCTATCGAAGAAATATCTGATGCCGTTTCGTGGATGAGGGTCGGTCAGCTAGGTAAATTAATAAAATTCTTTGAGGGCGAAAAAATTACCAAGGCTGTGATGGTTGGGCAGATCGAGCCAAAGAATTTATTCGATTTACGGCCTGACATGCGAACACTGGTACTGCTCAGCAAGCTCAAGGAACGTAATGCGGAGTCAATTTTTAACGGTATAGGGGAAGAGCTTTCCAAGCATGGTATAGAATTAATCCCCGCAACTACCTACCTTGATGATTTGTTACCTGGTCCGGGTCATGTGTGTGGACCAAAGCCTGAGAAGCGATTGCCGGATGAGGCAGCGTTCGGTTATAAGATAGCAAAAGAGATTAGCCGTCTGGACATTGGTCAAACGGTAGTAGTAAGTAAAGGGACTGTCCTTGCGGTTGAAGGTTTTGAGGGGACGAACGCTGCCATTAAGAGGGGAGGAGACCTTGGGCAAAAAGGGGCAGTAGTCGTTAAAGTCTCTAAGCCTGGTCAGGACCTAAGGTTTGATGTTCCTTGTATCGGGCCTGATACTATTGAAGTTGCTGCGTCGGTAAATATTTCTGCGATTGTGGTCGAAGCAGGGAAGACTCTTCTGCTAGGAAAAGATCAAATAGAAGAACAGGCCATAGGCAAGGGCGTTACTGTCTTTGCTTATGAAGAATAGAGGATATCAAAAATTATAATGAGTGATAAAATTAAAGCGGGCGTTATTGGGATAGGAGCGATAGGTAAAAATCATGCACGTATATATTCAGAAATTGATTCTGCTGATCTTGTCGCTGTCTTTGACTCCGACACTGATGCGGCGAAAGAAATAGTGAATCTTTACGGAGGTGTGCTGGCTAGCTCGATTGAAGAGTTTTCGAGTCTCGTCGATGTTGTTTCGGTTGCAACGCCTACGAATACTCACAGGTCAATTGGTGAATCTTTATTGGAACGGGGCAAGCATCTTCTCATTGAGAAGCCGATAGCTGACAGTGCACCGGATGCGCAGGCCCTAGTTAATCTGGCCGCAGAAAGGAATTGTGTACTACAAGTTGGCCACATTGAACGATTTAATCCTGTTCTCGGAGAAATTGAAGAACGGCTAAAGGATCCGCGCTTTATCGAAGTGCATCGACTTTCCCCGTTCCCAAACCGGTCCATGGATATTGGAGTGGTTTTAGATCTCATGATTCATGATTTGGAGATTGTTCTGCATTTGGTGAAGTCTAAAATCCAAAGCATTGATGCTGTCGGAGTGCCTGTCTTGACCGGACGCGAGGACATTGCCAATGCCCGTATACGATTTGAGTCTGGTTGCGTTGCAAATATTACCGCTAGCAGGATTTCTCCCGAGAAGATGCGTAAGTTACGTGTCTTTGAGGGTGAGAGTTACCTCTCGCTCGATTATCAGGCTCAGGAAGGTCAGTTCTATTGGAAGGACGGTATGGAAATTAAAACGGAGCCTGTCGAAGTGGAGAAAGGTGAACCTCTCAAGCGTGAGCTTGAATCCTTTGTCGAGTGCGCTTCGATGGGTCGACAGCCTGCCGTTTCAGGTCACGAAGCGACTGCTGCACTTGAGCTTGCAATCGAAATAACTAACCTCATTGATTCTGGTAATAAGGGTTAGCCCTATGTCTTGTAAGGTTTACATAGTAGCGGGTGAGGTGAGTGGGGACAATCATGGTTCTGGCCTCATGAGAGCTATCAAGTCACGCGATAAGAGCGTTCAATTCTCAGGTATCGGGGGGCCTTGCATGGAGAAAATTTCTAAATCTGTGAAGAACTGGACAGATGATTCAGCAGTTGTTGGTTTCTGGGAAGTCATAAAAAAGTACAGATTCTTTAAGGAGGTCTTTGATGAGGTGCTTGATGAGATTGAGAGCGTTGCTCCTGACACCGTAGTTCTGGTCGATTATCCCGGCTTTAATCTGAGGTTAGCCGAAGCGATCAAGAAGAGAGGGATCCAAACTAAGATCGTTTATTATATTAGTCCCCAGGTGTGGGCCTGGAAGCGCGGGCGCGTGACCAAGATGGCCAAAGTAATAGATTTGATGCTCTGTCTTTTTCCTTTTGAAGTGTCTTTCTATGAGCGTTCTGGGCTCGAGGCTCAATTCGTCGGCCATCCTTTGTCCGAGACACTGGGAAAATTTAGGGACAATGCTAAAAGAGACAATGAACTCATCGCTCTTTTACCAGGTAGCCGGGACCGGGAAGTGGAAAAAATCTTTCCTCTCCTCCTTGGGGCGGCCAGTGAGATAAGGAAAATAATGCCTGAAATGCACTTTGCTGCATCGGCGGCTAATAGTGCCTGCGAAGCAAAGATGAAAGACATGGTTCAGAGTTCCGGAGTGCCCTGCAAGGTCAGTGTTGGGAAATCTCATGAATTGATGTCCGTTTCTTGTTGTGGCGCAGTGGCTTCAGGAACGGCCACTCTAGAAGCGGCGTTCTTGGGACTTCCTTATTGTCTTGTCTATAAGGTCTCTGCTTTCACTTATTACTTAGCTAAGGGCCTAATTGCGGTTAATTTTCTTGGGATGGCGAACATACTTGCGGGCAGGGAACTGGTCCGCGAACTTATTCAGTATGATGCTAGTCCTGAAAAAATCGCTTCGGAAATTTTGCGACTCATCGGGTCCAAAGAAAAGAGGGAGTTGCTTTCAAAGGAATTGCAGGAAATTACCGAACCATTAGCTGAGGTCGGAGCTTATGAGCGGGCAGCAATAGCCACGATAGGCGTCATTAAAGATGACGTGACGAGCAGGGCATAATTCTTATTTACTCGTTATGAAGCAGTCCAATGTTATAAAGTTTGGTTTGGTCGCATTGCCCCTTGGAATGTTTTTCTTTGGGATCATTGCGTTAAGCTATACTTTTTTTTCTCCTGCTTCACGGGTCCGTGATGGGAATCGCACATTATTGAATTCCAAGACTAGTGTCACTGAGCAGGACCTCAAGGATTGGGTGACTAGGCAAGCCAATGATATTGGTCCGAGACCGACTACTGATGAAGATAAGACTCGAATAACTGCAAAGTGGATCGAGTCAGAACTCAGTGAAGAGAATATCGGTTATCGTCCCAAGGTGACGTTTCTTGATGGGAAGAGCGGCAATTTTAGGAACATTGAAGTGGAATTACCTGGAACTGATAAGGCTGATGAAATCATCATTATAGGAACCTGCTACAGTTCTGCAGCGAACTCTCCTGGAGCTAATTGTAATGGGACAGGAGTTGCTACTCTCTTGGCCACGGCCCGTTACTTTGTTAGCACTGAGCATTCCAGAACTATTCGATTCGTTGCCTGTGTGGGGACATTTCGAACAGACGAGGGGATCCAAAGATCAGGCATTTCTTTCCTCGCTGAGTCATCCAAGAAAATAAACGAGCAGATTATGGGAATGGTTTATTTGGATTCTCTTGGTTATTATACTGATCAGTTAGAGGAGCCGAGAGTCTCACTTCAATTAAAGGAAGATTATCAAAAGAAAGGTAATTACCTTGCATTAGTCGGTGATTTATCATCGAAGAAATTTATAGAATCTTTTTATGCAAAATTTTCAGAGGAATACGAAATGCCGGCCAAGAAGATTGTCTTGTCGAGAGATTCATTAGCTCATTCTAGTGAAGATTTTGTATCATTAACGGGGCAAGGTTATCCGGTACTGCAATTGTCGGATAACTCAATTGATCGTTACCCGCATTATCAGAAGGGTACGGACACTCCTGATAAAATTGATTATGAGCGACTCTCTGGAGTCGCAAAATCATTATATATTGCCATTGAGTCGATACTTAGCCCCTAACCGTTTCCACGAACAATGATCCTGAAATTTCCTGGATCTTTTTTTGCTCCGCTACCATAAATCAGCTTCAGGGGCTTTCTTTCCTGATCCGTTTGACGGTAAACATTGATTTCAAAGTGAGTTTTTGAATCCTGGCCCTTCTTTTTGTTTAGTGGCCGCGTTTCAACAAAAATTGGATTAATACCTTTTTTTAGGCCTCCAATGATGAGTCCCTTATGCACGTTATTAATGACCATGTGCTTGGATCTTTCTGCAACGTTCACTTTAGTTTCGTATCCGATTGAGACAATTTCAAGATAACCAACCATTTCAGGTAACGGGCACAATTTTGGCATTGGTGGTACTTTGCCTGGAGGTTTAAACTGTGGGCTGTCTAAGAAAGAGAAGTCACCTAATTGTGCGGCCGTGGAAATTTCTTCAGCATTACTAAGGTTCATGAAACGTGATGTGCTGAATTTCCAATCATTGGATTCCTTGATGAACATAAGGAACAAGAGTCCTTTGGGCGACTTTACATCTTCCCCGATACCGAAGTCCGCTTTGCCAAAATAAACAAGCTGTGCGGTGGGTCCGTTAATCATGGTTTTGGCCATTTTCATGGAACTAAGATTAGGTGGTTTTACTGGTCCTTCGAAGAGTGATTCGGGCCATTTGTTTTTTTGCGAAACAATCATGTTGCGTATTCCGATCTGCCGAAACTTAGCTGTGCTTTTCTGCCATAGAGCGAGGTCTTTTTCTGTCATGGCTTTGCGCCACCCGCCGAATACAGATTGGAGGGTTTCGGTCACTTTGCTAGTGCTTGGTGCTTGTGCTTTGAGGGCAGATCCTGCCATTGCAAGGAGCAATATAAAAGAGACTAGGGACCGGTACATTGTCAATGGACGCATCATCAATTAGTCAGTGCTGAGGACTTTTGGTACGGATTCGAGGAGTTCTTTGGTGTACTGGTGCTGTGGATTTTCCATTAATGATTCAGCTTCGCCTGTCTCAACGATTTTTCCATAATACATGACTGCTATCCGGTCAGCTATATAACGTACAACACTAAGGTCATGAGAAATAAAAAGCATGGTTAGGCCGAGATCATTTACTAGGTCCTTGAGCAGGTTCAGGATTTGAGACTGAATGGAAACGTCAAGGGCAGAGACTGGTTCATCAGCGATGATGAGTTTTGGTTCGGGGGCCAGTGCTCGGGCGATTGCAATTCTCTGTCTTTGTCCGCCTGAGAATTCATGAGGATACTTTCGCATGAATTTGTGATCGAGCCCAACCCGCTCCATTAACGTAATGACCGCTTTTTCAAGTTCCTCGTGGTTGAGTTCCCCATGCCTTGTTGTGAGGGCCTCCTTGAGGGTGGACCAGACTGTCATCCTTGGGTTCAGAGATGCGTAAGGGTCCTGAAAAATCATTTGGAAGTCCAGTCGTCTCTGCCGGACCTGCTCAGCGTTAAGACTGGTGAGGTTTTCGTTCTCAAGAATTACTTCTCCTTGGGTCGGAGTAATTAACTGCATGATGGTTCTTGAGAGGGTCGATTTGCCGCAACCGGATTCACCAACGAGTCCAAGAATCTCACCTTTCTCAATTGCAATGCTGACACCGTCCACAGCCTTGACCGTGTCAAAAGTACGCGAGAAAAGGCCTCCCCTTTTCTTTTTGAAGTGTGTTTTTATATTTTTTATTTCTAGGAAAGGCATTCTTCGAGTCTTTATGAGAGGCAGCCCGGGCAGTCCTGCGCCCAGTGGTTGGGTTCTATTTCTTTGAATTCGGGTCTGGAATCGGTGAGGCATTTACTCTGGTCGCCGATCTGGTTCCTTTCTCTGAACGCACAGCCCAGGATGGTCTGAGAAGTGTCAGGTGGGAGTCCTGGAATTGTGTAGAGTTTTTCGCCCTTGGTTTGATTTGCCGGAATCGATTTGAGCAGTGAACGGGTGTACGCGTGCCTTGGATTTGCAAAAAGTTCGTTGGCGCTAGCTCTCTCAATGATCCTTCCCGCGTACATGATATTCACTTCCTCGCAAATTTCTGAAATGACAGCCAGATCATGAGTAATAAATATGACCGCAGTTCCCAGTTCCTTTTGCCGTGTTTTAATCAGATCCAGGATCTGTTTTTGAATAGTCACATCGAGTGCTGTAGTGGGTTCGTCGGCGATCAGAATTTCCGGGTTCGTGATCAGGGCCATGGCGATCATTACACGTTGTCTCATTCCTCCTGAGAACTCATGAGGGTACATGGTTATCCTATTGTCAGGTTCAGGTATCCCTACCTCATCCAACGCATGGATAGCTTTTTTTAGGGCTGATTCCTTATCCATTGCCATGTGCAAACGGAGAGGTTCAATGATCTGATCAGCAATCCGCATATAAGGATTAAGTGAGGTCATAGGGTCTTGAAAAATCATTCCGATCCTTTTTCCCCTGATCTTACGCAGAACCTTTTCACCACAACTCAGTAAATCCATACTCTTATCGAAGATTGCTTCTCCACTTTCGATTCTTGCGGGAGGCATGGGGAGTAATCCGAGAAGAGAGTAACAGCTCACTGATTTTCCTGATCCTGATTCCCCAACAATGCCGATGGTCTTTCCTTTCTCAATAGAAAATGAAACGCCGTCCACTGCCCTCACAATTCCGTTACGGGTGTGAAAGTATGTTCTAAGGTTATTTACTTCTAGAAGAGGCATCGTGTCCTTGTTCTGTTTAATCCTTTGAAGCCCTCACGTCCAGAGCGTCTCTGAGTCCGTCCCCGAGGAAGTTCAATGCAAATAGGGTAATAGAGAAAATAATACCGGGGAAGATCAATAGCTGGGGATTTGTTTCTAGATAATTAGCACCTTCCTTGATAAGAATTCCCCAGGAGCTGTTAGGTGATTCGACTCCTAGTCCAAGATAAGAGAGAGTCGCTTCGTACATAATGAATCCTGGAACGGTCAGTGTCGCATAGACTACTGTTGGTCCTAGGGTATTTGGGATGATGTGACGGAAAAGGATGGTTAGTTTGCTGAGCCCAAGTGAGGTGGCAGCTTCGACAAATTCGCGTTCTTTGAGGCTTTGTACCTGTGCTCTGACGATACGTGCCAAAGTCAACCAGCCTAAGAGCCCGAGAGCAAAGAATAGGGGTAGTACATTTGTGATGCGGTCCGTGAATCCCTTATCCCAATTTAAATTAGTAACGATCCATGCGGAGGTTTCACGTGACCATTCAGAGAGGACAGCCTGTAAGACAATAACGATCATCAGGAAATGGATGGAGAATAAGGTGTCAACGATACGCATCATGATGGCGTCTACCTTTCCACCAAAGAAACCGGCCAAGGCACCGTAAATAATTCCGATAGTGACGGAAACAGCCGTTGCAATGAGCCCGACCAATATTGAGACCTGTCCGCCATAAAGGATTCGCGAGAAGAGATCCCGTCCCAAGGCGTCTGTCCCTATCCAGTGCTCTGAGCCGGGGCCGCTAAATTTGTTCGCTAAGTTAACTTGGTTCGGATCCTTGCAGAACCAAGCGATGACAAAACAGAAGAAGCAGGTGATTGTGAAGACTATGATGCTTGCAAGGGCGATCTTATTTTTGCGCATCCGTAACCAGGCATCTTTCCAGAGCGAGGTTCCCGCTTCTGTCTCTGTGATCTGATTAGTCATTGGTTGTTTTTAATTTTAATCACTCGTTTATTTTTGATTCGACTCTAGGCGGACCCTCGGGTCCAGGATCCCGGTCAGGATGTCAGCGGCCAGGTTCATAATGACAATGAGAAAACCGAAGAATAATGCTACCCCGAGAAGTAAAAACTCGTCCCGAGCAATGACAGCATTCACGAAGTGCTGTCCCATTCCGGGGACCTGAAAGATTGTTTCAACAATGAATGATCCGCTGATCAGAGCTGCAAATGAAGGTCCAATGAAAGCAATTGCCGGTAACAGTCCTCCACGAAGAGCGTGCCTTGTGATAAGTTTATTGGAGGGGACTCCCTTTGCTCTTGCCGTTCTTATGAAGTCCTGAGAAAGAATTTCCAGCATGCCTCCACGGGTCAGTCTTGCAAGGTACGCTGCAGTGGTCAGTCCAAGAGTCAGGGCCGGAAGTATAATGTCTATAGGGCTTCCCCATCCTGCAACTTTGAGTCCCGGCAAGTGTGAAGCGATGTAAATTTGGAGTAAGGGGCCGACAGTAAATGCTGGTACACATATGCCGATCATGGCAATAGACATCGAACCCCAGTCAACCCAGCTGTTCTTTCGTATTGCAGAGATGACTCCGAGAGGAACGCCGATACAAATAGCGATTCCTAGTGCACTTAGTCCTAAAATGAGTGAGTTAGGAAAGGACTGGGAGATGATGTCTCGCACTGGCCTTCCTTTGCTGGTCGACACGGCGAAAGAGCCTTCCGTAATGATATTGAGTGGGTAGCGTACGTATTGTTCGAGTATGGACTTATCCAGTCCGTAGATAGCACGTTGGTAAGCTTTAGCTTCTTCTGAGATGTTCTTTTCAGTAGTGAAGGGTTCGCCTGGCATCGCCTTAGCAAGAAAGAAAGTAATCGTATACAGGGCGAAGAGAACCAGTATTCCCTGAAGTAAACGATTAATGATGAAACGAATCATGAGCGCTATCTATTTTCCAGATTTAGACTTTTGTTTCCGCTCAAGTTTCAAAAACTTGTAAGGATGGTTGTCTAGTATGAGTGGGTTCCATCCCTTGAGGTCCTGATGAATAAGATAGTTTCTCGTGTACCAGTAAAGCGGCAGTATAGGCCTCTCGGATAAGAAGAGGGATTCCGCTTCTTCGAGGATTCGGTAACGGGCCTGAGGGTCTCCGGTGTCTGCTGCTTTTTTTAGGAGAATTTCAAATTCTGGGCTGTGCCAGCCCGTCCTGTTATTTCCCCCATCCTTCATCCACATATCCAGGAAAGTCAGCGGATCCAGGTAATCTCCGATCCAGCCTCCTGCCGCGAGGTCATATTTTTTTTCAAACATGGTCGTGATATATGAGGTCCACTCCATTTGTTTTATTTTAACGTTTGCTCCCAAGTTCTGTTTCCACATTGCTTGTAGAGCTTCTGCCATAGCCTTGGCTGTTTCCTTGTCCGTAGTTAGAAATTCGATGTCCGGGAGGCCCTCTCCACCTGGAAATCCTGCCTCGGCTAGGAGTTTCCTTGCTCCTTCTGGGTCAAATCCTACCGATTTTCCTGCCTCATACTCTCCGAAAGGCGGGACCAGGCCACCTGCCGGTTTTTGTCCACCCTTGAGAACATTTTCAATGAGAGCTTCCTGATCCATGGCCTTGGAAAATGCGATCCGGACCTTCGGGTCAGTAAACGGTTCCCGGGTCACGTTAGTGCGGATAAAATAAGTTCCCAGATAAAGTTCGTTGCGGACTTCATTAGGATACCTTTCTCTCGAATACTTGATCAGTTCAGGTGCCAATGAGTAAGTGAGGTGCATTTGACCGTCGAAGTACATTCTGTCTTCGGTATAGAGGTTGGAAATGGGTAGGTACCTTATCCCATTAATCCCAACATTTTTGGCGTCCCAGTATTTCGGGTTTCTCTTTACCTCGATGTGTTCATTGAATTTCCAGGAACTGAGAATGAAGGCCCCATTAGTAATAATATTCTCTGGATATGTCCATTCAGGAATACGTTCCCAGACCTTTTCTTTGCCGTATTTTTCCAGTACGTGCCTCGGGACCGGGAACCAAGTATAGTGTTTGGTAATTTCGGGAAGGAACGGGATCGGTGAATTGAGTTTTACTTTGAGAGTGTGAGATCCTTCGGCAGTAGCCCCAAAGTTAATTAGTTCCCAAAGTGATTTTCCGGTCTGGGAAAATTCTAGGTTCTTGTCTACTATGAGTGTCCGTATTTCCTGTGAAATATTTTCTGGCCATTCAAATAAAGACGGGTCCTTTTGGAGTTCTATAAGTTCTTCAGTTTTTAAATGATCTATTCCTGTTTTATTAAAGTCTAATTTTGCCTCTCCGTTAGGACCAAGGTCAACTCCCTTGACTATGTCCCAGTTGTCCTTGAATGGGGCAATGTTACGACACAATAGATAAGTGCGTTGCGATTTATGGTAAGGTTCAGCATCTCTAATATAATAAAGCATGAATGAATAATCTGATGCCAGTGCCGGTGTGAGAATTCGCCGAAAGGAGAAAATAAAATCATCAGCAGTGATTGGTGTCCCGTCTGACCATTGAGCATCCTTACGCAGTTCGAATATCCATTCGTCCGGTTTCTGCGGATTCTTAGGGTACCACTTTTCCGCCATCCCGGGTAAAGCGACGCCGTCCTTGGAGGGGTGCTCTACGACGAGACCTTCGAAGAGGGCTCTGATCACATTGTTTTCCAGGACCCCGCTCACGATATGGGGATCGAGCCCCTTAGGTTCAGAAGTGTTTCCCATGATGAGGATTCCCTCATCAGTGGCCTTGTCGACAGCGGTCTGACTACTGTCACAACCACTCATGACAAGAGCAGTTGATGTAGCTAAAAATATTAGGAACTGTCGCATCATTGTGATTTTGACCCCACTTTGGCATAAGGTCACGCGCTTTTCTTCTTTCTAATCTTAAATAAAAAGGGTTGATCACTCAATTCCGACCGATAGGATCATAGTTTTAAAGGATTGATGAGAGAATACTTTATCAGACGTTTCCTGCTTATTCCCCCAACCTTGTTGGGAGTGACTCTGATTGTTTTTGCAATTACCAGGCTCGTTCCTGGTGGTCCTATTGAGCATTTTCTGGAAGAGGCCCAGAAAGCTTCTGAGGGTGCGAGTTCGTCTGGGGGGCAGATGGCAGGTGGGATGAACGAGGAGCAGATCGAGAAGTTAGAAGAAGAGTACGGTTATGATAAACCTATTTTCATCTCTTATCTGCAGTGGTTAGGAGTCCTTCCTAGGGAACGATTCATCAGTAAAGCCGATTTCAGGCCAATAGGAGGCGATAAGATAGGGACCGGTGATTTAATTAAGGACCCTCAGAATGAAGTTCTCCTAGTTCTTAAAAATGATGGACGCCAAGTTATGGTTAGACGTGAAGAAAAAGAAATCAAAGGTGCTACTTTTGTATCCTCTGACATGACATTGTCAGAGAGTACTG
>JAAZZC010000264.1 GCA_014239335.1 Verrucomicrobiales bacterium | reverse complement strand
CCTTTACCGTTTTATTTTATGGAAATTTTGGTAGGTGTCTTACAAGCTATGGTCTTTGCACTTCTTTGTGCTGTTTATATTCAACTTTCAACCAGCCATGAGGAGGAAGGGCACTAAATTTCAAATCGATCTTGGCGTTGTGACCATGCGTGTCAGTGGGCAACGTCCAAAAATAATAAAACATAAGTAACAAATAATAAAAAATGACAATGGAACTATTACCACTATTAGCAGAGCTGACAGGCTCCGTGAGTTTGGGCTTAGCAGGAACGGGCGCCGGAATCGGGGTTGGTCTTGTGGGGCTCGGTGCGGCGCAAGCAGTAGGACGTAACCCTGGCGCTTTCGGCAAGATTTTAACGATTTCGATTGTTGGAATGGCTCTTGCGGAAGCGATTGCGATTTACGGGTTGATTCTTGCTTTCCAAGGCAATTAAAATCTCTATTTCAATGAGGTCCACCGCACTTCAAAGTGCGGTGGACCTGATAGAAAGAACTAAAAAATAAATCTATTAAACTGACCTTGCGATGAACTTTATTAATCAGTCCATAATAATGCTCGCTTCTGCCGGAGGCTCCGAAGAAGGCTCTGGCGGTATTCTGGAAACTTTAGGTGTGCATTGGACTAAATTATTTGCCCAGATCATCATTTTTCTAATTGTCTTTTTAGTTCTCAAAAAATTTGCCTTTGGCCCTGTTCGTCAGATCCTAGATGAACGTAAAGGACGGATTGCTGAGGGTGAGGAGAACCTGAAGAAAATTGCTAAGGACCTTGAAGACGCTGAGGTGAAAAAAGGAGAAGTCATTTCTGAGGCAAATTCCAAGGCTGAGCTCTTGATTGGTGAGGCCAGAGAAAGTGCTGAAGTCTTAGCTGAAAAGAAAAGAGAAGACGCCACTAAGGAAGCTTCTGCTATTGTTGCTAAGGCTCATGAGGCGGGCGCATTGGAACAAGAGCAACTTCGTGCTGAATTAAAGCGTGACGTGGGTAGGCTCATCATTGATACGACTACCAAGGTCACAGGAAAGATCCTCAATGATGATGATCAGGCAAAAATCAACGAAGAAACATCTTCGCAGGTTTCATTATAATAACATTTATTATCAATTTTAATTACTAAGCAATGAAGGTCACCAAAGATGCAGCTCGCTCCGCGCGACAGCTTCTCCGTCTAAGCCACAAGGACGGGACCTTAGATCATGATCGGATCAAAGAGATCACTACAAAAGTTTCTGAGGCAAAGCCACGCGGCTATCTTGCTATCCTGCAGGAATTTGGCAGGCTCGTCCGTCTGGACGTGGAGCAGCGTCAGGCAGTTATCGAAACTGCGACTGAACTCGGAGCGCAGACAGGCAATGCCGTGATAGAAGATTTACGTCGTAAGTATGGCAGTACACTTACTGCTGAATTCAAGGTCAATCCGGACCTTCTCGGCGGAATGAGAGTCAAGGTCGGGAGTGATGTCTGGGACGGTAGCGTTAAGGCTCGGCTCACGGAACTTAAAAATAAACTTTAACTAATTCAAAAGAACTAAACTAAAAGGAAACTCAAATGAGCAATATCCTACAGGAACTCGAAACACAAATTGCCGAACTTAAAACGGCAGTCACTAAATCAAATGTCGGAGTCGTGCGCCAAATCGGTGACGGGGTCGCCAAAGTCGAAGGGCTCAGTGATGTCATGCTCAATGAGATGATTGAATTTCCCGGAGGTCTTTATGGTCTGGCCCTGAATCTTGAGGAGACCGAAGTCGGTTGCATTCTTCTCGGTGAGGGTCTGGACATTAAAGAAGGCGATGAGGTGAAGACCACAGGGAAACTTTTGCAGGTCCCTGTAGGTAAGGAACTATTGGGTCGCGTAGTTAATGCTTTGGGCCAGCCCGTAGATGGCAAAGGCGAAATTACGGCCAAAGAAAATTACCCGGTCGAGAAGATTGCCCCAGGAATCATTCCCCGGAAATCAGTTAGTCAGCCTCTGCAGACAGGAATTGCAGCTGTTGATGCGATGATTCCGATCGGAAGGGGTCAGAGGGAGCTTATCATTGGGGACCGTCAGACAGGCAAAACAACCATTGCGATTGATACGATCATTTCTCAAGCAAAGCAGAACAGGGCTGCCGAAGAAAATAACACAAAGGACTTTCGCCCGGTATATTCAATCTATGTGGCCATTGGTCAAAAGCGGTCCAGTGTTGCTCGTATTATTTCCACATTAGAGGCGGCCGGAGCCCTTGAATATACAATTATTGTTGTGGCTTCTGCATCTGATTCGGCAACGAACCAGTTCCTTTCTGCATATGCCGGAGCCTCCATGGGCGAGTGGTTCATGGACAATGGTATGGATGCGCTCATTGTTTTTGATGACCTTTCCAAGCACGCTGTGGCGTACCGACAAGTTTCTCTTGTCTTGCGGCGTCCCTCAGGACGTGAGGCTTATCCTGGTGACGTGTTTTATTTGCATAGTCGTTTACTTGAGCGCTCTGCTCGACTCAATGAGAAGAACGGTGACGGGTCACTGACCGCATTACCGATCATTGAGACTCAGGCCGGTGACGTTTCCGCCTATATACCGACGAACGTTATTTCCATTACGGATGGCCAGATTTTCCTCGAGACCGATCTCTTTCTTCAGGGAATAAGGCCAGCCATTTCCGTTGGTCTTTCAGTGTCTAGGGTCGGTTCTGCGGCACAGACAAAGGCCATGAAAAAAGTTTCAGGAACGACCAAGCTCGACTTGGCTCAGTTCCGGGAAAAGCAGGCATTTGCTCAGTTCGGTTCTGATCTTGATGAACAGACCAAGGCTCTCCTTGATCGTGGTAACAGAATCGTGGAACTTTTCAAACAGAAGCTCTCCGCGCCTTTATCCCTTGAAGTGCAGGTAGCGACGCTCTTTGCCATGCAAAATGGTTACCTTGATGATATCCCAGTGGATAAGGTCAAAGATTTTCAGGCGAAGATGGAGGAATACCTGACTACCCGTAAAGAATCTGTGATGGCTAAGGTCCGTGAGGAGCAAGTCCTATCAGATGAAATTGTTGATGAACTCAAGTCAGCTATCGAAGACTTTAAGGCAACATATAGCGTATAGAATTAATTGAATCTTTAAATTGTGGCTAATACTCGTGACATTCGCCGACGCATTAAGTCGGTAAAAAGCACTGCCCAAATCACCAAGGCGATGGAACTGGTGGCCTCTTCCAAAATGAAGAAGGCACAGGACCAGGCCCTGTCTGGTAGGCGTTATGCTGAGGAATTGAACAAGATGCTGATGCACCTAGCACAGGATGAGGGAGAATTGGATTCAAGCCCTTTGATGGATGTGCGCGAGGTTAACCGTGAATTATTCATAGTAATTTCTACCGACAAGGGTCTTTGTGGGGGATTAAATACGAACCTCATGAGGCTTGTGATGGAGGAAGAATCAGAGATTACTTCTTTTGTTACTATCGGTAATAAGGGAAAAGGAACCCTGGCCCGTTCGAAGAAAGACCTCTTGGCTGATTTTACAGTCAGTGATCCGGTCGTCTTCAAGGAAGTCAAAGCTGTTACAAACTTTGTTATCCGAAAATTTGAATCAGGCGAAGTTGACAGAGTCAAAGTTGCCTTTACGAATTTTATTAATACGATCAGTCAGAAGCCCTGGGTGAAGACACTGTTGCCAGTCGATCCTTCTAGCATCACTGAGAAGCAGGACTTTGAAGGTATGAGTGATAGTGATGACCTGAGTGATGTATACGATCAGGTCCCTGAAGCAGGATACATTTTTGAGCCAAATGCGGAAAAAGTTTTCGCAATGATATTACCGCATTACCTCAATTATCAATTATACCAAATGGTCCTCGAGGCCCGCGCCTCTGAGCATTCTTCAAGGATGGTTGCCATGAAAAGTGCAACTGATAATGCGAAGGAAATGATTGATGATTTAACTCTTCTTTATAACAAAGTTCGTCAGGCTGCTATTACCAGTGAGCTCCTTGAGATCACTACTGCGCAGATGGCCCTTGAATAATTTAACCACAGCTATAGACAACAAATAAATTTAAATAAAATGAGCGATAATACCGGAACCATCGTCCAAGTCATTGGCCCCGTCGTCGATGCCGATTTCTCTAAGGCTGAGAGCTTACCTAAAATCTATAATGCATTGGAGATCAATTACGAAGTATATGGCAAATCCAACAAACTGATCCTGGAAGTGCAGCAACACTTAGGTGATGGTTGGGTCCGCGCAGTGGCGATGTCCTCTTCGGAAGGTCTCAAAAGAGGAATGAAAATTGCAGACACTGGAGCTCCGATTTCGGTTCCTGTGGGTGACGAAGTTTTGGGCCGTATCTTCAACGTGACGGGTGATCCTGTAGATGAACGTGGAGACGTTAATACAGAAAAGCGCTATCCTATTCACCGTCCGGCCCCGTCGCTCATTGAGCAAGACACATCGTCTACAATTTTGGAAACTGGAATCAAGGTCATTGATCTTATTTGTCCGTTCACTAAGGGGGGTAAGGTCGGAGCGTTCGGAGGAGCAGGTGTTGGTAAGACCGTTGTTATTATGGAGCTCATTAATAACATCGCTAAGAACCATGGAGGTTACTCTCTTTTTGCAGGTGTTGGTGAGCGAACCCGTGAAGGAAATGACCTGTATTGGGAAATGTCTGAGGCTGGCGTTATTAATCAGGATAATCTTGCCGAATCAAAAGTTGCGCTGGTTTATGGTCAGATGAACGAGCCTCCTGGAGCCCGACTCCGTGTTGCTCTCTCGGCTCTCGCTATGGCGGAATTCTTCCGTGATGAGCAGAATCAGGACGTGCTTCTCTTTGTGGATAATGTTTTCCGTTTCTCTCAGGCAGGATCAGAAGTTTCTGCTCTACTGGGAAGGACACCATCAGCGGTCGGTTATCAGCCGACACTCGCAGCTGAAATGGCTCAACTCCAGGAACGAATCACCTCAACAACCAAAGGATCCATCACGTCTTTCCAGGCAGTCTATGTGCCGGCCGATGACCTGACGGACCCTGCACCAGCGAATACTTTTGCTCACTTGGATGCTACTGTGGTCCTAGAGCGTAAGTTAGCTGAGCTTGGAATTTATCCTGCCGTTGACCCGCTCTCTTCAACTTCATTGGCTCTTGCGCCTGAAATCGTTGGTGAAGAGCACTACGAAGTGGCACGAGGCGTACAACAGGTTCTCCAGAAGTACAATGATCTGCAGGATATTATTGCTATTCTTGGTATGGATGAATTGAGTCCCGAAGATAAGCTCACCGTTGCCCGGGCTCGTAAAATTCAGAAGTTCCTATCGCAGCCGTTCCACGTGGCCGAAGTGTTTACAGGGTCACCGGGAGTGTACGTTTCTGTCGAAGATACAGTCAAAGGCTTCAAGGAAATATTGGACGGTAGTCATGATGAAGTGCATGAGGATAACTTTTACATGAAGGCTGGAATCGATTCTGTCGACAAAGGTTAAGCTGATCATCGAATATAAAAAATCATTTCCATGAAACTTGAAATTATTACTCCAGAGAAGGAATACTTTTCCGGTGAAGTGGAAACTGTCGACCTTCCAGGAGATCAGGGACATATGGGACCTTTGCCGGGACATGCCCCTCTGGTCACAATGATTAACGATGAGTGGGATGATGATTTGATATATACAGTTGATAAGAATAGCCCAAGTGTTGAATTGGCCCTCGGTCCTGGATATCTGGAAATTGCGCAAGATAAGATTACTGTTCTCACTGACTGGATTGTTTCTGAAGAAGATGATATTGACGTGGACGCAGTTGAGGAAGCGATGCAGCGTGCCAAGGATGCACTCGAAAATGTTACTGAGGACGACGAGAGATATGATGCCCTACAGAGTGTACTAGCTAGGTCCTTAGCGCAGATTAGCGTTAAGACTCGCCGAAAGAATCTCTAATTCTTTCTATGGGCCCCTTTTTCATTGATTGGAAAGTAAGCGCTTTTCAATTTACGAGTTCGTATCTTTCAGGATACTTTAAGTAATGCGTTCATTAAAGTTAGTTGATATTAAAAAACCATTTCAGCTCTTATTATTTTTAAGCTTTTCAATTCTTTGTGCTTCCATAGCGCATTCAGCTGAAACGACCAGCTTGTGGAAAGTGACTGGGGATGATTCTGGTCCATCCATTTACCTTGCAGGTTCCATACACATATTGAGTGAGGATGACCATCCGCTGCACCCTGCCTTTGAAGCTGCTTATAGGGCTTCAGATGATCTGGTATTGGAAATAGCAACGAATGAGGATCCTGGATCGGACACCCTAGCTCTTGAAAAAGGCATGTACGGGAAAGGTAGAAAGATAAGTGACGATTTATCCCCTGAGATGTATGCTGAACTTGGAAAGTATCTCAAGGGTGCAGGGTTGCCACCTACCGCGATGGACGGATTCAGGCCTTGGATGGCTGGTATGACAATATCAATCACAGAAATTATGAAAATGGGTGGAAGACCAGAACTGGGAGTTGATACTTTTTTTGAAGAGCGTGCAGTGAAGGACGGAAAAACTGTAAGAGGTTTGGAAACGACCGAGTTTCAGATCGGTCTTTTTGCCAAGCTAAATAAGGAAGAGCAGGAAAAAATGCTGGGATCTACATTGAAAGATATGGCTACCGTTGAAACGGATTTTCCAAAGATGGTGAAAGCTTGGAGGGAAGGTGATGATTCGATCATTGAAAAGATGATTGATGATTCAATGTCAGGTTCACCTCAGTTTCGTAAGGAATTGCTGGATAATCGAAATGAGAATTGGGCTAAGAAGATTAATGAGTATATGAAAGGAGACAAAGACATTATGGTTATCGTTGGTGCCGCTCATTTGGTCGGGGAGAAGGGTCTCATTAAACTTTTAAAAGGATCGGGGCTACGTGTTGAACGCTGGAGCACTGAGAAAAAAAATAAACCTTCCAAGAAAAAATCCAGGTTCATACCAGTTTAAATCTGAGTAGGATTTTTTTTTGACTCATGTGAAATTACTGATTACAGGAGGTTTAGGATTTATAGGATCAGCTCTGGTCCGAAACGCGATTAGCTTGGGTCATTCTGTCATCAATATTGATGCTATGACTTATGCAGGAAATCCGGATAATCTTTCCGGCATATCTAATAATCCTTTGTACTTCTTTGAGGAAGCTGACATTAGGGAAGGAGGAAGGTTATGCGAGATATTAGAAACGCATAAGCCTGATGGAGTCATTCATTTGGCGGCAGAGACGCATGTTGACCGGTCCATTAAATTTTCGAGTGAATTTATTTCGACGAACGTAAATGGAACGTATTCGCTTTTAGAGTCAGTACTTCATTATTGGGAAAAGAGAGGGAACGATGAGAAATTCAGGTTCCTTCACGTTTCCACTGATGAAGTGTATGGTCAGCTTGATGACACGGGATCCTTTAGTGAAGATTCACCTTACAGGCCAAGTAGTCCCTATTCTGCATCAAAAGCAGCCAGTGATCATTTGGTGAATGCATGGCATATAACTTATGGGCTTCCGACCCTGACGACACACTGTTCAAATGTATATGGGAAGTACCAATTTCCTGAAAAACTTATTCCAAGGGCTATCATTAATGGAGCGAGAAAAAAAATGATACCTATTTACGGGAACGGAAAGAATATCCGTGAATGGCTTCACATTAATGATTTAGTTGAGGCATTGATGAGAGTTTTGTCAGATGGCGAAGTTGGCCACACTTATAACATTGGTAGCAGGCAAGAAATTGCGAATCTTTCTCTAGTTCAGATGATATGTGAAATGTTGGATTCTAAGTTTCCTGGCCTCTCTCCACATTCCCAACAAATCCAATTTGTTAATGACAGGGCCGGCCATGATTTTCGCTACAGTTTAAATTCATCAAAGATTCGTAACGAACTTGGTTGGAATCCTTCTATTGATCTAGATGAGGGTTTAACTGAAACGGTGAACTGGTACTTGGCGAATGATAATTGGTGGGAACCCTTATGTGAAAATGCTTAATGATCTAATCTGTCAGTTCACCTCCAGATTTTTTCCATGCTAAAATGCCACCATCCAGATGGTAGACTTCTTTGAATCCTAACTCTTGCATTTTTTTAAGAGCTCCCCTACTCCTGCCTCCGGACTGACAATGCAAAAGATAAGCTTTATTTTTATCGAGGTCTTTGAGTTTTTTTTCGAAATCAGATCCGAAGAAGTTGATTAACTTGGCTTTTGGAAAGTGTTCTCTATCGTATTCTTCCTTTGTCCGAACATCGATGATGACAAGGGTCTTCTTTTCTTTCGTGAATTTGGCAATAATTGCCTTTGTCTTGACGGCATCTAAGTTTTTATAAACAGCTTTAGGTTCATCTGCCAGACAGGTAACTAATGATTGGATGGAATAGATGAGACCGAGTAAAAATAATTTCATTGAGATAGTATAAAGATTGATGCGATAGAGTATATTTTGCCAGCTCAATACATTCTTTTCTTTTATGAAACAAAAGTAATTAGTTTTTTTAGGTGTTTGCGGATTAGGGATTAAAGTAGGTTCACAGAATATTTTTCTTAGCAATTGATGTTTGAGAGACTTGAAATCAGAATTTTTTGGCCATTAAAGGCAGTGGGGATTCTTTACGTTTTTGGAATAGGTTTGATCTGTTCATGGTCAGCTCAAGTCAAGGATACGAAGTTTAGCGTGGACAGAGGATTATTTGTGGAACCTTTTCTTTTGAATATTTCTTCAGCTACTCCTCGAGCTCAAATCCGTTACACAACAGATGGGAGTCATCCAAGTGCAGTTAATGGAAAAGATTATACGGGTCCTTTGGTATTGAAAAAGACGACGGTCATTCGTGCTGCTGCTTTTAAGGATGGTCTTGATCCGACAGATGTGGATACCCATACCTATATCTTTCTTGAAGATGTAATCCGTCAAACTGGAAAAGATATGCCGTTAAGCTGGGGTCCATTCGGACGTTTTGATACTGTTCCTGGAGATTTAAAGCCTGGACCCTATGTCGGTGATTATGAAATGGATCAGGACGTTGTGAATGATCCACAGTATGTGAATACCATAAAAGAGGACATGCGATCCATTCCTACTCTTGCAGTTTCTTTGGACCCTGAAGATTTATTTTCTTCAACGCCAGTTCAGATAGATGCTGATAATAATGTGATCCAGACCCGTGGCATATATCCTATTGGCAAGGGGTTTGAGAGGGCAGCCTCTGCTGAATTAATTCTTCCTGACGGATCAACAGGATTTCAAATTGATTGTTCCCTAGAAATCCAGGGAGCGACGAGTACGGACCGATGGAAAACAGACAAGCTTTCCATGAGGCTAAAATTTAAACCTCCTTATGGCCCCCCTGAGTTGGATTATCCACTGTTCGGTGATGAGGCAACTGATAATATTAACACCGTTATTCTTGATGCAACGAACCAGCAGTCTTGGACTCATCCTAATCCTGATCAGCAATTGCGTGCACAATACATTCGAGATCAGCTTGTTGGTGACCTTCAGAATGCTGCAGGAGGAATTGCACCAAGAGGTAATTATGCTCATCTTTACCTCAACGGATTATATTGGGGGATGTATTGGTTGCATGAATTTGTAGATGAGGAATTTGTTGTTGCATATCGTGGCGGAAAGAAAAGTCACTATGACATTTTGAGGCACCGATCCAATAATGTTGTTGCTGGTAACAACAAGAGTTACGAAGACCTTCTCAGTGCCATTGATACTGACTTGAGCATTGAAAATAATTATAAGGCTGTTCTCAGGTTACTCGATATTGATCGCTTCATTGATTATATGCTCATTAATTTTTATGCAGGCAATGCTGACTGGGCCTACCAGAACTGGAATGCTAGTTATAATCGTGAGGATCCGGAAAAGTCATGGGTCTTTCATAATTGGGATGCAGAAAAGACATTTCAGCAGATCACTGATGATGTGACTGGTGCAAATGATGAAGGATCGCCGACACAGATTCATCAGCGGCTCCGAGCTAATAGCGAATATCGTCTCAGGTTTGCTGATAGAGCCCATTTTTTGATGTTTAATGATGGAGTCCTTACTCCTAAAGTGGCTACTTCTATTTATGGGTTGCGTCATATGGAAATTGATCGTGCCATTGTTGCCGAGTCAGCTCGTTGGGGAGATAACCGTAATCCTGATAAGATTCCATACACTCGCTCAACATGGATCAGGGAAAGGGATCGGTTGTTAATAGATTTTTTTCCGGAACGGACAGGGATCCTTCTTTCACAATTAAAACGTGAGAACCTTTATCCAACGATTGGGGCTCCTGTTTTTTCACAATATGGAGGAAATGTTGAATCTGGTTTCATTTTAACATTCAGCGAATTCTCTGGCACTGGTCGAATCTTTTATACTGATGATGGGACCGATCCAAGAGTATTGGGAGGAGGCGTTTCAGTGAATGCGATTGAAGGTAATCAGCATAAGATTACTAGTAGTTTGAATATTAAGGCCAGAGTCTTCAATGAGATAGATGATGTTTGGAGCGCTTTAACAGACGCAGTTTTCTCTGTAGAGGATGGGGCAGAGGATCTTCGCATCACCGAAATGATGTATCATCCATATTCATTATCTGTGGATGAAAGGCGCGAAGGTTATGAAGATAGAGATGTTTTTGAGTACATTGAATTGACCAATGTAGGGCCCAATAATGTTAAATTAAGTGGTGTCCAATTTACAAAAGGGATTCAATTCACTTTTGAGTCTGGATTTCTGAATCCAGGTAAATCACTCATTATTGTCAATGATCTTGAGGCTTTCCGGATACGTTATGGATTTGAAGGTATCAACGTTGCTGGTCAGTATAATGGGACTCTCAGTAATTCAGGAGAGACTATTATATTGTCTGGTAAGTATGGAAATATAATACAAGAATTTGAGTATGACGATACATGGCATCCTCCTACTGACGGTAAAGGGAGATCACTAGTTGCGGTCGATTATGATGCCCCACTACTGGACTGGAGTCTTTCCGAAGGTTGGCGTTCCAGTAAATTGTCAGGAGGTTCGCCTGGATCTTTTGAGACGGCATTGCCTCTCTTAAGAATTTCAGAAATCCATTTTAACCCAAATGAACCGACTGAGAATGAACGGCTCGAAGGATTTAATAATAATGATGCTTTTGAGTTCATTGAATTTCAAAATGTGGGCTCGTTACCGATTCAATTAGAGGGATACCGTGTTTCTGATGCCATTGAGTTTACCTTTGGTCAGCATTTATTAGGTCCAAGTGAATATGCGGTGGCGGCTGCTGATTCAAGCGCATTTGCTTTGCGTTATGGAGAAGAATTGGGTTTAACTGGTCTTTTTGAAAGCGGCAAGCTCGATGATTCTGGTGAGAGGATTCGATTATATAGTAACGAAGAAGAGCTCATTCATGACTTTCGATATTCTTCAGATTGGTTCCCTGAGTCGAATGGGGTAGGGTCATCCATTGAAACAAGGAATAACTTTGAACGATTATTTCGATGGCGACAATCCTCACATTGGAGACCAAGCCCCGAACGGGGTGGGTCTCCTGGAAGAGTAGGTCGTTCATTACCGGCTTCACCAATTCGTATTAGTGAATTGATGTTTAATCCAGGGCCTCCAACAGAAGAAGAAAAGGCCGCTGGATTTATTGAGAACGATGATTTTGAATTTATCGAACTCCTTAATATATCCTCAGAGGTTCATAATCTGTCTAATTACGAATTATTGAGTGCTGTACGGATTCGATTTAATAATTTTTCTATGCAGCCGGGACAGAGGGTTGTTGTTGTAAAAAGAATACGAGCTTTCAGGGCCCGGTATGGCGATTCTGTTCAAGTCATTGGAGAATACAGTGGCAATCTCAATAATAACTATGAAGAATTAATTTTAAGGGACTCTTCTGATCAGACGATTTTAGATTTTAACTATTTTGGTAATTGGTATGAATCGACAGATGGTCAAGGTCATTCCCTTAACATCGTGAATACTGATAGAGGTCCTGTATTTTGGAGTGCAGAAGATGGTTGGAGACCCAGTAAGAGTATTCATGGTTCTCCTGGTAAAAAATCAGACCCATACTTCAGTTGGGTGTGGGATAATTTTTCTGATTCTTCAGCGATCAATTTGACTGTTTCTGGAGAATTGGAGGATCCGGATAATGACAATTTAGCCAACATTGCTGAATATGCTCTTGGCACCGATCCTTCATCTCATGATGAGGGATACTTTTATTCGGTATTTGATGAGGATGGCAAAAAATTTATGACCTTAACCCATACCATGAACGGTTCGACTACTGATGTGGAAATTGTATTAGAGAGGAGTTCTGATCTTAAGATCTGGGATGTTGTTGATCCTTTGTCTGAGAATTATATATATACAAAATTAAAGAATGGGACTCAGCAAAGGACGACCATTGATAACACACCCATCTCCTTAGGAGTCCGTCGATTTTATCGATTAGTGGTTCGGCGATAGGTTCTGGCTCTCTTTTTATTTTCCAGAAACTTTCAGACTAACCCTTAATTTTTAAGTTCAACTAGCTTGGACTTTATTTCTTCAAAGTTCGGTATTTTGGCCGGATCATCGCTGCTTTCCGCGTATTGAATGATGCCATTTGCATCAATCACAAATGCTGACCTTTTAGGAACTCCTCCCATCGTCAGATTCTTTTCAGGAAGAAAACTTTCGTATGCGATGCCGTATTCTTTGGCGACATTATGTTCGTAGTCGCTGGCAAATGTAAGTTTAATGCCTTCTTTTTCTGCCCATGCTGCTTGAGCAAAAGGACTGTCACCACTGAGGGCAATGATTTTGGCATCGAGGCTCTCGTATTCTGACATTTCTCCTGTCACGCTACATAGTTCTTTTGTGCATACGCTCGTAAATGCCATAGGGACAAAGAGAAGGACCGTAGGTTGTCCAAGATTTTCAGATAAGGTGATGTGTTTGGGCCCCTCTTCTCCTAAAGTAGTAAGTTTGAAATCGGGTGCGGTTTCTCCAACTGTGAGCATTTTTTATTTTTTGGTTGTGGTTGTTAAGGTAGTTAATTATACGAAGTTGCATTTATATTGAATTTTAAAATGATATCCAAGACTTTTCCTATTACTGAAATCATTCGAAACCGTCGTACAGTCAAGCCGGCCATGATGGATCCTGATCTTGAAATCCCGATGGAACTGGTCGACGAACTCCTAGAGAATGCAAATTGGGCTCCGACACATGGTTTTACGGAGCCTTGGAGATTTGTGATTTTTTCTGAAGGCCACCGAAAATTTCTTGGGGAGAAGTTACAGGAACTTTATTCCAAGCACACTCCGGATGATCAGTTTCGCCAGGACAAGATGGATAAATTTGGTCAGAATCCGACTCTTGCACCTATCGTTCTGGCGATATGCATGAAGCGTGGTGATAACCCAAAGATTCCTGAGCTTGAAGAAATTGAGGCCGTGGCATGTGCTGTTCAAAACATGCACCTTACCGCGACAGCGGCGGGCCTCGGGGCTTTCTGGTCATCGCCTCCCATATTAGATACTGATGCTATGCGTGAATTCTTAAGTTTGCGTGAATCTGATCGTTGCCTTGGCCTATTTTATATTGGTTGGTTAAAAGACGGTGAGAATTGGCCAAAAAGTAGTCGTGGACAGATATCTGATAAAATCAGTTGGTTCGGTAAGTCATAAGAATGATTATTTGAACATTGATTAAGTTCCGCGATAATATCTACTGAAGTGCCTGAGACAGTCGCTCATTGAAGAAATTCATTGAGAGGAAAGTCCGGACACCTTAAGGCAGTGCCGCCGCACGAAAGTGCGGGAAGTTGACAGCGAAAGCTCCAGCTTACGGAAAGTGTCACAGAAAATATACCGCCTGAACGAGTTTTACTTGATCAGGTAAGGGTGAAATGGCGAGTTAAGAGCTCACCGCCCCGATGGTAACTGAGGGGGCATGACAAACCCCGTGCGGTGCAAGACAGAACAGGGAAAACGGGTAGCCTGCCCGGCCTCTTCGGAGATGATCCCGGGTAATAGTCGCAGCATGGTCCGCCCAGCTCCTGTTGTATGACAGGAAGATAAATGACTGTCACCTGCCTCACTTCGGTGAGGCAGGACACAGAATCCGGCTTATGAGGGTACTTCCCACTAAAAAATGCCCTGGTCGCGCAACTTGCGACCAGGGCAACCCTTCTTTAACAAAAACTTGGAACTCATTAATAATTGTTCTACTGGTGAACTAACTTTATCTAAAGAGGATCATGATTATTTCTCCGAAAATTCGCGGATTCATTTGTACAACTGCTCATCCAGAAGGCTGTGAAGCACATGTCCGGAATCAAATTGATTATGTGCGCTCACAACCGCCCATAGAAAATTGTCCGAAGAAAGTTTTAATTATAGGTTCATCGACAGGATACGGGCTCGCTTCACGGATCGTTCCAGCCTTTGGAGGTAAGGCAGACACTTTGGGTGTGTTTTTTGAGAGGCCCCCCTCAGAGAATAAGTCTGCCAGTGCTGGTTGGTATAATAGTGCTGCATTCGAATCAGCGGCCAAGGCTGAAGGATTATATGCTAGAAGCATTAACGGGGACGCATATTCGGATGAAATAAAGGATCTGACTGTGAATGAAATAAAGGCCTCAATGGGCCAGGTCGATTGCGTTGTTTACTCTTTAGCCTCTCCACGGAGAGTCGATCCAGAGAATGGTCAGATCTACAAGTCTTGCCTAAAGCCGATAGGTACTACTTACTCCCAAAAGACGGTCAATACTGATAAAGCCGAAGTCGAAGAGGTTGTCATAGAGCCTGCGAATGAAGATGAAATCACTCAAACGGTCAAGGTCATGGGAGGAGAGGACTGGGAACGTTGGATGGACGCACTATCAAGTGGAGGTGTCCTTGCTCCATCCGTTATCACAACTGCATATTCCTACATTGGCCCTGAGCTGACGTGGTCCGTATATAAGGATGGAACTATTGGTCAGGCAAAGATTCATTTGCAGGAAGCATGTGAACGTATCCATGAAAGGATCTCGCCATCTGGTGGAAGGGCTTACATATCAGTCAATAAGGCTGTGGTTACCCAGGCGAGTTCTGCGATCCCTGTCGTCCCACTATATATCAGTGTCTTATTTAAGAAGATGAAGGAGGAAGGAATTCATGAGGATTGTATCGAACAGATCAGAAGGCTCTTTGGCGATCATTTAACGGGCGTTCCTTCGTTGGACGAATTGGGACGCATTAGAATTGATGATTGGGAGATGAGAGATGATATTCAGAAATATGTGGCAGAGGTATGGGAACAGATTGGTACTGATAATCTGAAGGATTTATCTGACTTTTCGAGTTACCAGAAAAATTTTATGAAGCTCTTCGGTTTCGGTCTTGAAGGGGTTGATTATGGAGCGGACACGGACCCTGTCAGGTCAATTGATCTTGTGGAGTAATTTTTATAAGCATGCCAAAGGGATGCAAAAAAGATAATAGCGATTCATGAGATCATTTTATTATGCATTCAGGGGTCTCTTTCTTCTCTTTCGCTCGCAGAGAAATGCACGAATTCATCTGTTCTTTTTTTTATTAGCGATGTTATGTGGTTTTCTTTTTGGGATCACGATCCTCGAGTGGTGTCTAATCTTACTTTGCTCGGGGCTCGTCATGACTGCAGAAGCTGTGAATACAGCCTTAGAAAGATTAGCCGATTCGGTTCACCCGGACCATCATACTGGGATCGGGGAGTCCAAGGACATTGCAGCAGCGGCTGTATTAATTACTGCGATTGCAGCATTGTCTGTAGGACTTATAATATTTGTTCCTAAGCTCGTTTCATGGACCCTTCCCAATTAATAGAATCACTCACAGCCTTGATTGGTGCCGATAAGGTTTCTGGTGAGGGGTCTGACATTGAGGAGCATAGCATTGACAAATGGTTAGTGGGTCATCCTCCTGATGCTGTCGTTTTTGCCGAAACGGCTGAGGACGTTATTGCGGTTATGAAATTTTCCCATGAGGAAGGGATTCCAGTCACGACACGAGGTTCTGGAGTCGGATACGTTGGAGGAGCAGTCCCTGTTCGGGGTGGCATTGTTTTGTCAGTGGCTCGCATGAACTCCATTAAGGAGATTAATATAGAGGATGGTGTTGCGGTCGTTGGGCCTGGTCTCATCACGGGGACCCTTCAGGATGCTGTCCGTGAGCTTGGATGGTTCTATCCTCCAGATCCAGCCAGTCTAAGAGAGTGTAGCATAGGTGGAAACGTTGCTACGAATGCTGGCGGCCCACGTTGCCTTAAGTATGGCGTTACCCGAAACTATGTTTTGGGATTGGAGGTGGTCCTTGCTGATGGGACAGTGGCGAGATTGGGCGGAAGGTGCCACAAAAATAAGACAGGATTTGATTTGATTGGAATGTTTGTAGGATCTGAAGGTCTTCTCGGCGTTGTTACTGAAGTGACTTGCCGTTTAATTCCTTATCCTCCGGCCAGAGCAATGGTTTCGGCGACCTTTGAAAGCTTTGCTGATGCTGCTTTGGCTGTCCAAGCAGTTTTGGGCGCAGGTTTTCTTCCTGCCGCTCTTGAAATTGCTGATAAGTTCACTTTGTCTGCTGCTCGTGATCATGTTGGCTCAGAGATGATTCCACAAGGCGAAGCTTTTTTACTGGTTGAACTTGATGGTCAGAAAGGATCCGTGTTACAGGAAACAGAGTCAGTTGCGAGATTGATAAGTGAGCAGAAGGCCCTGACTATTGAAACTGCAACGGATGAGTCTGGATGTGAGGATATTTGGGAGATCCGTAGAGCTTTCAGCTATAGTTTACGTGCGACCGGTCTCACTAAGCTCAATGAAGACATCGTCGTTCCTCGTGGCAGGCTCGTTGAATTAGTTGAGTTTTGTGAAGTTTTGCAGCAAGAATGTGGCATGCCTATTGCTTGTTTTGGCCATGCCGGGGACGGTAACATACATGTGAACATCATGGTAGAGGACATTGATATAGAAGAGAACCGGAAACGTTCTGATGAGGCTTTGGATCAGCTTTTTAAGAAAGTTTTAAGCATGGGTGGTGTCGTGAGCGGAGAACACGGTATCGGCATTGCAAAGAAAAGATGGTTCGAAGATGCTCTTGATGAGGGATCATTAGACTTACACAAACGACTCAAATCAGCACTGGATCCGAAATCGAACCTTAACCCAGGAAAATTTGTTTAATTAAAAATTTATGAAAACGCAGTATTCAATCATTAGAAAAATATTAGTTCTTCTTATCCTTTTAGGAGCGAACGCGTTCGCCGATCCTCTTAAAATTGATGCGCTCTCTTTCAATATTAGATTTGATAACCCAAAGGATGGAGACAATGCCTGGCCTAAAAGGAAAGACATGGTCGGTAAATGGCTGAAGGCGCAATCTCCTGACGTGGTCGGCCTTCAGGAGGCAAAGCGTCATCAGATTGATGATATAAGAAAGAGAGTATCAATCTATGCAGAGTACGGAGTCGGCAGAGATGACGGCAAGAACTCAGGTGAGCACTGCACGATTTTATACTTAAAGAAAAGATTCGCTCTTGATAAGAAAGACTGCGGCACTTTCTGGTTAAGTGACACGCCGGAGAAAATTGCATCGAAATCTTGGGGCAATGAGATCCCCAGGATTTGCACCTGGGCTAGACTCATTGAAAAAGGTTCTGACCGTGCTTTTTATGTTTATAATGTTCATTGGGATCATCAGAGTCAGTCGAGCCGAGTCGGTGCGGCTCAATTAATCATTCAAAGAATTGCAAAAAGAAAAAATTCTAAAGACCCGATCATTCTTATGGGAGACTTTAATGCTTCAGAAATGAACCCAGCAATCGAAGCTTTTAAGGAGAAACCTTTAAAGTTGGTAGATACGTATCGGGAAGTGAAACCCGAAGAGAAATTAGTAAAAACTTTTCATGGATTCAGAGGAGGATCATTTGCCGGTGGAAAGATTGATCATGTTTTTGTTTTGCCGGGTACTGCTTCCGTAAAATCTGCGGCTATTATTAGGTATAATGAAAAGGGCCGGTACCTATCTGATCATTATCCGGTCCGTGCTAAAATTTCATTTTAGTTAATCTAAATCTTCTAGGTTGAAGTAGTTTAATCGCCTTTTTTGCCAATAATTCAAAAGTTGGCATGGACATTGCTATTTAAAGGTATTGAGGCGCAAAAGTGTCCTTCTCAACCTATAAAATACTGAAAATGAATAAGTTATTGAAGCCCCTATGGGCACTTTTGTTGTTGGCGCTGTCTGCGCCTTTAGCCGTCGCACAGGAAGCTGGAGCTTCTAATATTGATTCGGGAGACACTGCCTGGATGCTCACGGCCACTGTCCTGGTCCTATTGATGACGATTCCCGGCCTGTCCCTATTTTATGGAGGCCTCGTTAAATCAAAGAATATCCTTTCCGTACTCATGCAGTGCTTTTTCATCACTGCAGTCATGTCTATCCTTTGGGTCCTCTTTGGTTATAGTTTTGCGACCGGCAAGGGTGTGGCGGATGGAGGTAGTGCGTTTTTTGGGGATTTCACTAATACTTTTCTTAACACATTAAAACCAGATTCTGAAAGTGGCACGATTCCGGAAAGTGTTTTTATTACTTTCCAGATGACTTTCATCATCATTACTCCCGCCCTGATCGTTGGAGCATTTGCAGAACGGATGAAGTTTTCCGCGGTCCTTATTTTTACAACCTTGTGGGCAATTCTTTCTTATTGCCCGATCTGGCACATGGCTTGGGGTGGAGGCCTTTTTGCTGAATGGGGTGCCATAGATTTTGCCGGTGGAACGGTCGTCCATATTAATGCCGGGGTTGCGGGTTTGGTAGCATGTATCATGCTCGGTAAGCGTAAAGGATATCCGAATACTTTAAGTCCTCCGAGCAGTGTGCCGTTCACGGTCATTGGTGCGGCTCTTCTCTGGGTCGGTTGGTTCGGATTTAATGCTGGTAGTGCTGTGAGTGCCGGAGCAGATGCAGGTTACGCTATGCTTACTACACAAATTGCTACCGCTGCCGCGGTCATTGCATGGGTTGCAATTGAAACTTTAAGTACCGGTAAGCCGACTGCAGTTGGTGCTGCAACTGGTGCCGTTGCTGGACTCGTTGCGATTACTCCTGCCTCCGGCAGTTCCACAGTTGTCGGAGCTATTGTTATTGGCCTCGCTTCCGGAGTCATCTGTTACTTTGGAGCGACCAAGCTCAAGCAGGCCTTCGGATATGATGACAGCCTAGACGTCTTTGGAGTTCATGGTATTGGAGGTATTGTGGGTGCGTTATTGACTGGGGTCTTCATCCGTGAAGGAGCAGGTGAAGCCGGTCTGGCTCAGGTTTTAATTCAGGCTAAGTCGATTCTGGTTACTATTGTTTGGAGTACTATTGCATCGGTCATTGCACTGAGCGTAGCCAAATATACGGTTGGTCTTCGTGTCGATGAGGAGAATGAGGAAACTGGCCTAGACCAAAGTTCCCATGGAGAGAGTGCTTATAACTAATAAATAAGCTAAAAAAATAGTTTATATTCTTTTTATTAAAGAGCCTCAGTGGATTTTCCTCTGGGGCTCTTTTTTATTTAATTTATCTTATTAGGATGGAATAAAAGATGCTGCATTTATAGGGGCAAAGGCGCAGGAGTGTCTTTTTCTATAACTCTATAACTATATGTTCTCACTAAAAATGAAAAAACTAAACGCGTCTTTTGGCGCCTTATTGTTGTTTCTGTTTAGTGCCCCACTGGCATTAGCAGAAGAATCCTCTTCTACCGTCGATTCGGCGATAGGAGCGGCAAATACTTCATGGATTATGACCGCTACCGCATTGGTCCTGTTCATGACTCTTCCCGGACTCGCTCTATTCTATGGCGGTCTGGTTCACAAAAAGAACGTGCTCTCAGTTCTCATGCATTGCTTTGCGATGGCCTGTGTACTCAGTGTGGTCTGGCTAGTTGCCGGTTATTCATTGGCACTAGAAGGTGCCGGAGCATGGATCGGTGACTTAAGAGCACTCTTTGGCAAGGGACTTACAACGGATGACTCTGGAGGAACTGAGATTCCAGGAATCCTTACCTTTGCTTTTCAAATGACTTTTTTCATCATTACCCCGGCCCTTGTTGTGGGTACTTTTGTCGAAAGAGTCAAGTTTTCAGCAGTGATGCTATTTGCTATTCTTTGGGGGCTTTTCTGTTACGCTCCAATCTGTCATATGGTCTGGGATCCAGACGGATGGATGTTTAAAGATGGAGTTATTGACCTAGCAGGAGGCATTGTTGTTCATATCACGGCAGGTGTTGCGGCACTCATTTTTTGTATCATGGTAGGACCTCGTAAGGAGACGTCCCCGCCGCATAACCTTGCAATGACCTTAATCGGTACCTGCATGCTGTGGGTCGGTTGGTTCGGATTCAACGGTGGAAGTGGATTGCAAGCTAATGGTGCCGGAGCCATGTCCATCGTAGTGACTCATATTTCAGCAGCTACAGCAGCACTGACGTGGATGCTTATTGACGTGGCCACGACTAAAAAACCGACCGTGCTTGGGATTTGTACAGGTGCGATTGCCGGTCTTGCAGCGATCACTCCCGCTTCTGGAGTCGCAGGTCCTATTGGCGCCCTGATCATTGGAGTCGCTTCCGGTGCGATCTGTTGGTACTTCTCAATTAAGGTCAAGAACGCTTTGGGATATGATGATTCACTCGACGTTGTTGGTGTTCACGGTGTAGGTGGGCTCGTTGGAACTCTCCTCGCTGCTGTAGTTGCAGTAGCTGCTTTAGGTGGAACAGAGAACGGTGCAGAAAATTATAGTTGGGGAGCACAGCTTGTAACGCAGGCGAAAGGTTCGATCTTTGCTGTGGTGTTTACTGCGGTTGTAACCATTGTCATTCTTCTTATCATAAAACATACTGTTGGTTTGAGAGTTGATGAGTCTGAGGAAAGTATTGGTCTCGACCAATCCGCTCATGGCGAGACTGCTTATAACGACTAATCTTAATAATTCACATTGAATTAAATGAACTGAAGGCCCGGGCACATTGCCCGGGCCTTCTTATGTCTTGTGCCTTCTTCTAAGAGGTACTATTAAAGTTATTTATGAGCACAGCGAAGGAAATGAAGGACGCGGCAAAGGAACTCAGTTCTTTAGTTTCAGGGCTCGAATTTTCTTCACCAGTTTCATGTGTCTACAATCCGTTGGAATATGCTTGGGATCCTCACGAGCAATATCTGGAAAGATTTTCTGGTTCCAAGAAAAAGGTTCTGTTTCTTGGAATGAATCCGGGTCCCTGGGGAATGGCCCAGACAGGGATACCATTCGGAGAGATACCTGCTGTACGTGACTGGATGGGTATTGACTGTGAAGTGATGAGGCCTGACCCCGAACACCCAAAGCGCCCAGTTGAAGGGTTCAACTGTTCTCGGTCCGAAGTGAGTGGTCGCCGTTTATGGGGTTTGTTTGCGGAAAGGTTCGGAACAGCGGAATCTTTTTTTGAAGACCATTTCGTTGTTAATTATTGTCCTCTAGTTTTCATGGAAGAGTCAGGTAAAAACCGGACCCCTGACAAGTTACCATCTAACGAAAAGAGGAGACTAGATTCAATCTGCGATGAGCACCTTGAGAGAATTCTGGATATTTTGAAACCTGAGTGGGCCGTTGGCGTTGGAGCTTTCGCAGAGTCTAAGGTTTCTACTGTTTCAGAAAAATTAAGTTTTCCTATGAAAGTCACGAGAGTATTGCATCCGAGCCCTGCGAGCCCGGCAGCGAACCGGGACTGGAGTGGGACCGCTCAGAAGCAATTGAAAGAGTCCGGCATCTGGAGATAAACCTTTCCCCCTAGAATGCGAATTGCCAGCCTGCAATGACTGTATAATCGCGATCCATACCAACTCCGTTCGTGTCCTGGTCGAGAGGAAAGATTCCTTCAATTGCGAATCTGTGCCCCTTGAGTGCACCTTTCTTGAATTGCCAGTTCAAGCCAATTCCACTTTCCAGAAAGTCTCCTCCATAATTAGCCTGTAAGAATGTGGGTGAATTATGGTTGTGAGCGTTGTGAAAATGTCCTTCGATAGGATCCGACTTTGTATAGCTGAGCCGTACTGAAGCGCTGAGTCCGTCCATTAATTCACGGGCCAACCATGCAGTTGTATCGAGACGATCTCCGAGCGCGTAACCGGCATCATTTTTATCCTCGAGCCGAACCGTGGCCATGACCTGTGCTCCATAACTGAACGAACCTGATTGTCCTAGCCATGTGATTCCAGGCTTAAGATCCCAGGTCCCGGAACCGAGTTGCATTCCGTAAGGCAATAACATCCCATGTTCTCTTTCCTCTACCCCAGCACTTGGAAGAACCACACTAAGATTTAAGTGTGCGCGTTGATTTTTTTCGTTATAGAACCTGTACAAGCCACCAATTGATATGTCTCCAATTCCAGACGATCTGTGGCTCATTTTGCCGCCATGGTGATGCATGTCCATGCCGCCTCCCATGTCCATGCCACCTCCCATGTCCATGCCACCTCCCATATGCATTTGACCTGGCTTATGTAACATGTTCATAGAATTTTCTACAAAATTAACCATTCCCATAAAGGTTAATTGATCAGAAGGGGCATACATGAATCCGAACATATGCATGTCCATGCTCATGTCTAAAGCTGCAATGTCATAGCCTAGGCCAAACACATTTGCGGAAGTCAATGAACGGCTCCCTTGTCTGTGTCCGTTCATCTACATTGACATGAAACGATAAGAGAGCATGTATTCATTGGCTCCGTGAGTATGATCGCCCATAACTCCTATAGGAGCATGACTGTCCGGGCGTCCGGGATCCCATTTTGATTTGTCTGATGAATGAGATTCATCCGCGAATGTAATTAAAGAATTGAGAGTGAGGCCACAAAGGATTGTGACGCTAAGATTAAATTTTTTCATTTTGATGATTATAGTTAATAGAGAGGTAAAAATTGTTAGTAATTAATTTTTCAAGGTTCCTTCATTTATAGGAACAGAAAAATTTGTCTCACCTATGAAAGTCCAGTGCTGGACTCCCGAGACTTTTTGAAAGCTGATTAGATTAGCAGCTTCGGGGAGGCCCCGTTGAGGGTTCTGAACTAATGCCTCTAAGTGACGTATATTTATGCTCTATTAATGCTATTAGTTTGGGATAATAGATCAATTTGATTTTGAACACGGTTTCGGGAACCATTTGATTTTTAACGTTGGCTGAAGATTGAGGGTCCTTCTTTTCTTTGCCGCGTTCTTCTGAGATCTTAATGCAAAGCTCGCAAGAGTCTGAAAACATCGCTCCAATGAAGCTAATATTATTTCCCTGACTGGCCATTTCAGACCAAGTGATCACCTGCATCATTCCCCAATGGCCTCCAGCCACAGTGAAAATAAATATGCAGATAAGCAAAGCTCTGATTTTATTCAGCACGAGACAATGATGCAATTGTAAGATAAAAAATCAATCATAAATCGGCGAATAATAAACTGTTAGTAATTTTCTTATTTAGGGGTTCTTGAAATGAGTTGAACTAATTTGAATAACTCACCTATAGATTTTTTGAGGTTTTTTACAAATCTGTGTTTATAGTAATCAGTATGCATAAGAGCCCTTTAAGGATCATCTGCTTAGGAGCCTTACTCCTGATGTCAGTGTCTTCTTTCGGGCAAGATGCGACGTTAACTGCAAAGTGGAAAAGTTTTGATGGAGCTCATTTCCCATATTCTAAATGGATTGCTAAGAACGGGAACGCTCCTCGTGCTGTAATAATTGGGGTCCATGGTATCAGTGGTGCCGCTTCTGATTTCAGTAACTTAGGATCAGATCTCTCGCAAAAAGGAATATCAGTGTACGCGTATGAATTGCGCGGTCAGGGAAATGATCCTGATCCTGAGAGGGTCGGTGATTTAAAAGATGTTCAGTTGTGGTTTTCTGATTTGAATTCCTTTATCAGTTCTGTGCGTAAAGAAATTGGATCTGTTCCTATATTTTTGTATGGGGAGAGTCTCGGGTCACTGATACTGATGCATGGGTTCTCAGAAATTTCTGAAGAGAATAAGGAGCAGATCAAGGGCATGATTTATTCTTCTCCTTTGATTGCGTTGCCAGGAAAGTTGCCGCCAATCAAGAATTTATTAGTGCGTACTGCAATGTTATTATGGCCTAGCTACAGGGTTTCTTTGCGGAGTTTGTCTGGAGGTGGTGAATCTAAGGTTTCTGAGGGGGAGGATCATTGGGAGCAAATGGCTAAGACTAAACATTATGTTCCCAAATTCACTTTGAGGATTCTTGGTACCATTGAGCGTATGGTATTTAGCAGTTCAGAGGCTGCATCAAAGATAAAGAAACCAGTCCTGGTCCTTCACCCAGGAAAAGATATTTTCACAAAGCCACATGAGGTGGATCATTTTTTTAATTCCTTAGAGGCTAAGGACAAATCAAAGAGGCTCTTTAAGGAAAGTCATCATCTTCTTGCCTTCGACAAAGAAAGAGATGAGCTATTTAAAATTGTCTTCGGGTGGATTAAGGATCGATCTTAGCCAATCTTTAGGGATCTGTATCAGCAGCAATTACTCTCACTGCAGCAATCGGAACCGGAATCTGTGACTTCATAGTCCATGCCTTTAGTTTCCTTTGGATCCCTGATTCGGGTCGTGCTGCAATCAAATAAATTAGCTTCATTTATTGTAATCTCCTCTATCGGATCGATTAACTCAAAGCAATCACTGTAGGGTTCATTTTTGTATATGTTATATACTTTATCACAGACCGCATAGCGTTTTCCTCTTTCCATGAAGTTCCCATCATCATCAAGGATTTGTTTGAATGGGCCCTTATATATGACCGCTTGATTCCTTTCAAGGCACGTTCCTTCCTTTCCTTTGAAGGCCTCAATCGTCATGCTGCGGAATTCTATTCCCTCGACCGTTTGCCATGGTTTTGTGTCAATTTTTAGAACATGGACACCATAGAATCCTGCCTCTTCAAATGCGACTAGGAATTGCTCTTCAAGGAAAGCACCCGATATGCACCCGCTCCACAGTTCGTCATCATCCTGCATTTCCTGGGGGACAGTTTCATCCGAAACGATATCGGATATGACTGCTCTCCCTCCTCGTTTAAGGACACGGTAAATTTCATTGAACAGTTGTTTCTTCGAATCGTTATCCACCAAATTCAAGACACAGTTGGATACTACAACGTCAACGGAATCGTCCGGGATCATTGGTTTTTCAGATCGGATCTTTGAGGCTAATTGCTCTGCCCTTAAGTAAGCTTCAGAACCATTTTCTTTTCCCTGATCAAGTTCTTGGTCAAGCAGTTCTAGGTCGAGAGCAAGGTCCTGAATACGGCCTTTGCGGAACTCAACGTTCGCGTAGCCTATCTTATCGGCAATGATAGGAGCGTTCCTCCGTGCCACTTCAAGCATGTCATCAGTCATGTCGACACCGATGACTTTGCCTTTGGCGCCTACGACCTGACTCGCAATGAAACAGATCTTGCCGGTTCCGCTTCCAAGATCCAATACCGTTTCCCCTTCATTGAGGTGTTGGCTCGGATCTCCGCAACCATAATCTTTTTCAATGACTTCTTGCGGGATAATGTCCAGATATTTTGGATCATATTCTACAGGACAACAGAGTGCCTGCTCCTGGATATCTGCTCCTGCAGCGTATCTTTCTCTTACAGCGGATTCTTTATTCATGGTGGATTCTTCGGGTTTTATAACTCTTCGATGATTTTGTCAAAGCCCAGATTGTGATAAAAAAGAAAATTTTTCTGGATGCTGGGCGAGATCTCAGTCATTTATTCGCATGGAACATCCATTTCTTGAAGATAAATTTAAAATTCGCTGGTCTCAACTGAGACCGGAAAATGTGGCATCTGATATTTCCGAGGCTATAAAAAGGGCCGAGGATAAGATTAACGCCCTGTCTGGTGATGATTTCCCAGAAGGAGGACTGACCTTTGAAAATACATTATTGGCATTGGAGAGCGCCTATGAAACGTTGAGCCGTCCTTGGGGATTGGTAGGTCATTTGGATTCGGTCTGTAACTCGGATCCTTTGCGTGAAGCACAAAATACGATGCTTCCAAAGGTGTCTGAATTTTTTGCTAAGATTCCGTTAAATGCGGGTCTTTGGAACCGAGTAAAATCTTACAGTGAGACCGATGAGGCGAATGCATTGTCTTCAACAAAGAGAAGATTCCTTGATGAGACAATGATTGATTTCCGGAACAGTGGGGCCGAGTTGTCAGACGAGAAGAAGGGAAGGCTCATGGAACTAGAATCCGAACTTGCTCAGAAGACTCAAAAATACTCAGAGAACGTTCTCGACTCGACCAATGCCTGGGAAATGGTAATAGATGAAGAGGATCATTTAGTGGGTTTGCCTGACCTTGCCAAGTCGGCTGCCTTTGAAAGTGCAAAGTCCAAAGGCATTGCGACAGATGATGATCCTAAGTGGAGATTTACTTTGCAGGCCCCATCTTTTTTTCCTGTCCTTGAGCACGTTGAATCAGATTCGATACGCAAGCAGGTCTGGGAGGGGACATGTGCTATCGGAGCTAGCGGGGATTATGATAATACGGATCTGGTTTGGATTATACTTAGCCTTCGTCAGGAGAAGTCTGAAATTCTTGGAAAGGAGAACTTTGCTGATCAGGTACTCCAGCGCCGAATGGCCAAGGATGGTGAAAGAGCATTAGGCTTTGTTGAGGATTTGCATAAGAGAACAAAGTCATTCTTTGACGTTGAAACTAAGGAACTCGAAGATTACAAGTCCCAGGCAAAAGGAAATGAAGAGGGCCCTTTAGAGCCGTGGGAAATTGCTTATTGGGCAGAGAAGAAACGAAAAGAGGAATATGATTTTGATGATGAGGAATTGAGACCTTATTTTTCAATTGGGGGCGTGATTGAAGGAATGTTTTCTATCGTAACGGAAATATTTGGAGTGAAGATTAACGAACCGAATGAAAGGCCTGATGTTTGGCATGAATCGGTTAAATTTTATGAGATTCATGACGCAGAGAATGGCAATCATCTTGGTTCTTTTTATGCGGACTGGTTCCCTCGTGAGTCCAAACGTAGCGGGGCATGGATGAATTATCTTATTACCGGGGAGCCTCAAAGTAATGGAAAGAGGACACCACACCTTGGGCTAATGTGCGGTAATATGACTCCTCCAGTTGGTAATGAACCAGCTCTTCTTAAGCATGATGAGGTAGAGACTGTATTCCACGAATTTGGGCACCTTTTACACCACCTTTTAGGGGAAGTGGATATTAAGTCGCTCAATGGAGTTAACGTGGCCTGGGATTTTGTGGAGTTGCCATCTCAAATTATGGAAAACTTTTGTTGGGCAAGACAATCACTGGATCGTTTTGCCCGACATTATGAAACGGGCGAATTGATTCCAGATGATCTTTTTGACAAGATGTTAGCTGCACGTAATTATCGTTCGGCCACTGCTATGATGCGTCAGCTTAGCCTTGGTAAGCTTGATCTTGAATTGCACATTACTGAGGCTTCAAAAGCTGAGCCCGGACGCGACCTTGATGCGTTGACTGAAGAGCTCCTTTCTGCATATACTATTCCGACCCTGACGAAAGCTTCGACGATGGCTCGTCGTTTTGGTCATCTTTTCGCGAGTCCTACCGGATACGCCGCTGCCTATTATTCTTATAAGTGGGCAGAGGTTCTCGACGCGGATGCATTTACTCGTTTCCTTGAAGAGGGGATCATGAATCCTAAGGTTGGTCTCGAGTTTCGTTCTAAGATTTTGAGTAAAGGTAATTCGGAAGATCCGCAGAAGCTTTTCCAGAACTTCATGGGACGAGACCCTGATCCAGAAGCGTTACTTAAGAGGAGCGGTCTGTTTGGTTGATTCTTTCAAATGTGAGCAATAATTTCTGAGCAGATTTCCTCCGGACTATTATTGATTAGGACGCTAAATCCTTTTTCTCCTTCTTCGAGATCTTCGAGATCCTCAAACTGAGATTCTACCATCTGAGATTTCATAAAGTGTCCTTCTCTTTTTTGCATTCGTTCACTAATAAGTTCACGGTTTCCTTTGAGATGAATGAAATGGACATTACTTTCCTTGATCTTAGAATTTAATAGTTCCCTGTATTGACGTTTGAGTGCTGAGCAGCCGAAAAATAATGGCCAGGTACCAGTATGTGAGGTGATCGATGCACTAATTGCATTGAGCCAATCTTCCCTGTCCTTATCGTTGAGAGGAGTTCCTGAGCTCATCTTTTTGACGTTTTTTTCTGGATGAAAAATATCACTATCCTTAAAAATTCCTTGTGTTTTTTCAGCCAAAAGTGCGCCTATGGTGCTTTTTCCGCATCCACAGACCCCCATCAGAATATAGGTGTTATTATTCAAGGTAAAATAAGATGAACGTGGCGTTTGCTTATGATCGCAAGTTGAGTTCTTTTCTTTTTTGTTCATATCAATGACTTCCAAAGAGATTCGACAGTCCTTTTTAGATTTCTTCAAAGAGAAGGAACATAGTATCGTTCCGTCCTCATCATTATTGCCTGAATCTCCTGGTCTTCTTTTCACTAATGCTGGCATGAATCAGTTCGTGCCTTTCTTTCTAGGAACTCAAAAGTCACCCTATGAACCTCCGAGGGCAACTGATACGCAGAAGTGCATCAGAGCAGGGGGTAAGCATAATGACCTTGAGGATGTTGGATTTGATACATATCACCAGACCCTTTTCGAAATGCTGGGGAACTGGTCATTCGGTGATTACTTCAAAAAAGAGGCCATCGAATGGGCCTGGGAACTTCTTGTTGATCGTTGGGGATTCCCTCCCTCTCGCCTCTTTGCGACTGTCTATATGCCTGGAGAAGGGGACCCGGCCGAGTTTGATGAGGAAGCTTATAAGCATTGGCATTTGGTATTTGAGCGTGCCGGTCTTGATCCTGATGTGCACATAGTGCATGGAAACAAGAAAGATAATTTCTGGATGATGGGGGACACTGGTCCTTGCGGGCCATGTTCTGAAATTCATGTGGATCTGACTCCTGAAGGAGATACTAAAGGAGAATTAGTAAATGTTGATGATGCGCGCTGCATTGAGTTATGGAATCTTGTTTTCATCCAATACAATGCTGAGCCTGACGGAACCTTTAAGCCTCTTCCAGCCTGTCATGTTGATACGGGAATGGGTTTCGAGCGTGCTTGTTCTATGATTCAGGGAACGGCAGGGTTCACTGATTTTTCAAAACCAATTTCTAATTATGAAACTGATGTTTTCAGGCCAATATTTGACGCATTAGAAGAGGCAAGCGGTCAGACTTATGGGTGCACGCTTCCAATAAAGAGGGAAGGGCTAACAGATCAGGAGCAGACTGACATTGCGTTCAGGGTCATAGCAGACCATATACGTACCTTGAGTTTTGCTATTGCTGACGGGATTAGGCCAGGTAACGCGGGTCGCAATTACGTGTTGAGGAGGATCTTGAGAAGAGCAGTTAAGTTTGGACGTTCATTAGGCTTAGGCAAGGATGGTCCATTCCTTAGTTCTTTAATTCCAACTCTGGTTTCTGAATTTGGTGATATTTTTCCTGAAATAAGTGCAAAAAAAGAGACAATCATTGAGTTGCTCAACTCTGAGGAATTGCTTTTTGGGCAGACCATTGATCGTGGGATGAAACTCTTCGAAACGGAACAGAGAAGAACAGACGGCGATATATTTTCAGGGAAGACGGCTTTTGATCTGGAATCGACTTATGGGTTTCCCATTGATCTTACAGAACTGATGGCTTCTGAATGTGGGTTACGCGTGGATATGAAGGATTACTCCAGTTGTCTCGAGGAGCATCAAAAAATCAGTAAAGGTAACGCGCAATCTGAAGTCATTGCTGCTTTGGACTTTAAGTCCGAAGTTGATACACAATTTACTGGATTTGATGAGGATGAATCAGTGGCCCGTATCATCGAATTTCTTGAGCGTGATGGAGAGTATTATGTGATTGTGGATAAGTGTCCTCTATATGCTGAGAAAGGCGGTCAGGTCAGTGACCATGGTCAATTAGTGGTCGGGGGTGAAAATATTTTGATATTGGATGTGACTCAGGTTGGTGCAGCCTTTTGCCTTCGCATTGATGGGCAGATCAGTTCCTGGGAAGGGAGTCCCATCGATGTGACATTGAAGGTCGATTCTGAACGTAGAAGAATGATTGAAACTCACCATACTGCTACTCATTTAATGCACTGGGCGTTGCATGAGGTCGTCGGTCCTGAGGTGGCTCAGCAGGGATCGTTAGTGGATACCGGACGGCTCCGTTTTGATTTTAACAGTGAGGCTTTGCAATCTGATCAGGTGTCTGCGGTAGAAAAATTAGTGAATGAAAAGGTCTTGGACAATGATTCGGTTTTTTGGGACGAGGTGGAACATTCGGATATTAGGGAGAGAAAGGACATCATGCAGTTCTTTGGTGACAAGTATGGTGACATGGTCAGAGTCGTTCAGATAGGCGGCTCCAAATCGGATTTGAATGGTTATTCAATGGAACTGTGCGGTGGAACCCATCTCAGCAACACGGGCGATATCGGACTATTTAAGATTAAAAGTGAGGGGGCCATTTCTGCTGGTGTCCGACGCATTGAGGCGGTCTGTGGTATCGCTGCTCAGCATTTTGTTGAAGAAAGAATTTCGGCCCTCAAAGAGGAATCCCGTGAATTACAGCAGAAGCTCGAATCGGCCCTCCAATCTCTCGGTGATGATAGCCAAGGTATACCTGCGATGAAGGGTAAGGATTCCGAGATTGAAACCTGGATTCTATTCAGGGATTCTCTCAGGGATGCGGTAATTAATGCTGGTAAGACTCTCAAGAAAAGACAATCAGCAAATGCAGCAGTGGAGGCAGACTCAATGCTCTCTAGTTTAATTTCAGATGCTCAAGGTGAGGTGCCTCTCATAGTTCATGGATTTGAAGGAACGCCCGCACTATTGCAGGAACTTTTAAATGGACTAAAGAAAAAACAATTTTTAGGTGTCGGAGTCTTAACTGTTACCGATTCAGATAAAGTTCACCTCGGTGTCTCAGTCTCTTCTGAATTTACAGATCGTTTTCATGCAGGAGACCTCATTTCTAAGTTGGCTCCGATCATTGGAGGAAAGGGTGGAGGAAAACCTGAAATGGCCAGAGGTGCAGGCAATGATGTTGCGGCCGTCGAATCCATGCTGGCAGAGGCAAAGACAATTATAAAATAGAGGTGATATTTAGATTGCCTTCGTAGTGCTTCTATTTTCCTCTGTTGCAATTTTCTTAGAATTAGTGTCAAAATTGCTTAATGAAACGATTCTTACGGTCATATCCCACTTTTATTAACCTTTTTATTTGGGTTACTATTTTAAGTTCTTCTTATTGTTTGGCAGCTGATAAGCAGTCCAGACGCATTTGGATGGACGCGGACAAAGCAGCAGCAGAGGATCCCGACTATTTATTGCAAGGGGAATATGTTTCTAAGGGTGTTGGTGTGCAGGCAGCGGCACTGGGAAAGGGAACATTTTATGTGAGTAAGTTTGAGGGTGGTCTTCCTGGACAAGGATGGGACAAGTCGAAACCTCATGTTGAGTTGATTAATGCCGAGTCTTTGAAGAAAAGAATTAATGGCATGAAAAGGACGGAACGTGTCAGCCCGACACTTGGAGCAAAGGCACCCGAAGGGGCGACCATTTTATTTAATGGAAAGAAAACTGAACATATTAACGGTCAAATTAAGGATGGCCTACTCATGGCTGGAGCACAAACAACAGGCAATTATAGCGACTTTACGCTTCACTTGGAGTTCAGGCTTCCGTACAAACCGGACTCACCACTAAGTAGTCAGGACCGTGGTAATAGTGGTATCTATTTACAGAATCGTTATGAGACTCAGATCCTTGATAGCTTTGGCTTGGTTTATGATAGGGATCAAGTGAAGGTTCCTCTCAAGTAAGACCCTAAGCAGTGGTGTGGATGTTTCTATAAATTTAAAGCTGCAGATATTCCGATGTGCTTTCCTCCGCTCCGTTGGCAAACTTATGACATTGATTTTATTGCTCCAAAGTTTGACGGTGGAAAAAAAATTAGTGATGCCACTATCACAGTGAAACACAATGGCGTTATTATACATGATAAAGCCAAGCTGCCTAAAGGAACAGGCGCTGGTGGCGGTCGTAAGGAAGTGTCCGAAGGACCTATAATTTTCCAAGGGCACGGTAATCCTGTAACTTTTAAAAATGTTTGGATATTACCTCGTTAAATAGATTTCAGATAACTTTCATATAATCATAACCTCACAATCTCAATTTACATGATAAGAATAAGTCCATTCATATTGCTTCTAATTTTTTCGGCATTTAATTTTTCAACTAATCAATCCGATGCTGCAGAGAGACCAAATATTGTTTTTATTTTTTCAGACGATCATGCTCCGCATGCTATCGGTTCGTACAATGGTTGGTTGAAGTCCATTGATCCAACCCCGCGGATAGATCAATTAGCTGCACAGGGGATGCTCTTTGAGAATAGCTTCTGCACGAATTCGATTTGCGGTCCTAGCCGTGCTGTAATTATGACTGGAAAGCACAGTCACAAGAACGGTTTCATGAACAATGGAAATTCCTTTAATTGGAACCAGCAAACCTTTCCAAAAATTCTCAGGAAGGCTGGATACACAACTGCTCTGTATGGAAAATCGCATCTAAAGGGTAAGCCTCAGGGCTTTGACGATTGGAAAGTGTTACCTGGACAGGGACTTTATTATAATCCTGATCTGATCACTCCAAAGGGCCGTGTCCGTATTGATGGGCATTGTACTGATATTGTTACTGATCTTGCCGTGGAATGGATCAAAGAAGGGCGTGACAAGTCGAAGCCGTTCATGATCATGGTTCAGCATAAGGCTCCTCATCGTAATTGGATGCCGGCACTGAGGCACTTGCCTCTTTACAAGGACGTGACAATACCTGAACCGAAGACGCTCTTTGATAAGTGGGAGGACAATGCACCTCCTGCAAGGCATCAGGAACTTGAGATCGATCGACACATGGATATTAACTATGATTTGTTCGTTGATCTGACGGCGGATTATAAAGGGGCCCCTTCACAGAAGCGGCAAGACAGATCGGCTTGGTGGAACATGAAACGAATGAGCAAAGAGCAGATCGAGTCATGGAGAGAATATTATGCCCCTCTGGATAAAAAATTTCATGAATCCAAGCTCTCTGGGAAGGACCTTGTCCGTTGGAAGTTTCAGCGATATGCAAAAAATTACCTTCGTTGCGTTCGTGGAGTAGATGATAGTGTTGGTAAGATCCAGGATGTCCTTAAGGAGTTAAAATTGGATAAGAATACGGTCGTCATTTATTCTTCAGATCAGGGATTCTATATCGGTGATCATGGCTGGTATGACAAGCGTTGGATGTATGAGGAATCACTTAAAATGCCTCTCATTGTTAAATGGCCTGGGGTCACGAAACCAGGATCTAGGGCAACTCAGATGGTTCAGAACCTTGACTATGCTGAGACCTTTCTCGAAATGGCTGGGGCTAAGACACCTCAAAATATGCAGGGAATGTCCTTAGTTCCAATCTTAAAGAATGGAAGAGCTGAGAACTGGAGAAAGAGTATTTATTACCATTACTATGAGTTCCCGAGCGTGCACATGATTCCACGCCATTATGGCATACGGACCGAGAGATATAAATTGATGCATTTTTATCAGTTTGGCAATGAGTGGGAAATGTATGATCTTCAAGAGGATCCTGATGAGTTACAGAACATTTACGGGAAAACCGGTAAAGAGAAATTACAGGAGGACATGAAAAAGCAACTCGTCGCGATACGTAAATATTACGACGATAATACCGATGTTGCTGAAAAGCCTGCCGATTGGAAGAAGAAGATGCGCCCGTAAAGGGTATCAGGAAAGGATTCCGCGGACGACCCTGCCGTGGACATCGGTAAGGCGGTAGTCGCGTCCCTGGAATCGGTAGGTGAGCTGTTCGTGATCAATCCCAAGGCAGTGCAATATAGTGGCGTGAAAGTCATGCACGTGCACTGGATCCGCTTCTACATTGTAACAATAATCATCGGTTTTCCCATAAGTGATGCCTGGTTTGATACCGCCGCCGGCCATCCAAATGGAAAAGCACCTTGGGTGGTGATCACGGCCAAAGGAATTGGGATT
>JAAZZC010000236.1 GCA_014239335.1 Verrucomicrobiales bacterium | reverse complement strand
CTATCAGCAAATTTGCGTGACATGCGAAGAACGAACGAAGTGTTCATCATAGACAAGGCGCCGAGTGGAGTTGTTGTAGTGCTTCTAACAGGGGCCGAGACTTTCTGGACTGGACTACTCATGGTCTAGGAGGTGCGGCTATTTCATCCCTCATGTTAGAAGACGGGTCCGCCTCTCAAGCACTTCCCCCGCACTTTGCACCAAACGTAAAACAGGTCATCCATATATGTCTTTGCGGTGGTGTGAGCCAAGTTGACTCATTTGATTACAAGCCCAAGCTCAAAGAAATGCATGGCAAGTCTTTGCAGGCAGATGAAAAACCAGACGTGTTTTTTGGTAGAGTTGGTCTTCTAAGATCCAATGATTGGGAATTTAGACAACGAGGACAAAGCGGGATGTGGATCTCAGATCTTTTCCCAAATATATCAACTGTTGCTGATGAGTTGACTGTCATTAATTCGATGGTTGCAGAATCATCCAGCCACACACCTGCCACGTTCCAAGAGAGCAGCGGTTTCCGTCTAAACGGATTTCCAGTCATGGGATCATGGGTATCGTATGGCCTTGGCAACATGACTAATGATTTACCAACTTATGTAGTTCTTCCAGATTCTCGAGGCATGCCTGCCGGATCAACCAGTAACTGGACTAATGGATTTTTACCGGCACGCCATCAAGGTGTTCCATTCAAAACGAGCGGTGACGGAAATGCTATCAGTAACCTTTTCCCTGCAGAAAAAATTGAACCGATTGTCGAGTCAAATAGCCGTAACCTCCTCAAAACAATGAATGAACTTCACATGAAGGAAACCGGCACTAATGATACGCTCGCTGCAAGAATTGCGAGTTATGAACTCGCAGCAAAAATGCAGCTCGCTGTTCCGGAAGTTACTAGTATCGAAGGCGAAACGGAAAGGACTCGTGAAAGTTATGGTTTAAATGGTAAAGAGACCCGAGACTTCGGTAGGAGCTGCTTACTAGCGCGACGGCTCCTAGAGCGCGGTGTGAGGCACGTTCAACTCTTCTCAGGTGGTTCTTTTGGCTCACCAAGGATTAACTGGGACGGGCATGAGGACATGAAACGCAATCATGGCCGTGAGGCTTTGCGAATCGATCAGCCCGTAGCGGCCCTGATTAAGGATCTTAGATCAAGAGGCATGCTGGATGAGACGCTTGTTTTATTTACTTCAGAGTTTGGAAGGACTCCTTTCACTCAGTCTGCCTCTGACAAGGTCGGCACGGGCCGGGATCATAATCAGGTAGGTTTCAGTGTATGGCTTGCCGGAGGAGGCCTCAAATCAGGAATTAATTATGGAGCCACTGATGATATCGGCTACAAATCAGTCATTGATCCTGTCCCCTGGTATGACTTCCATGCGACCGTATTGCATCTTTTAGGCATAGATCATGAGCGGCTTTCTTATTACCATAATGGGATTCAAAGGCGCCTCACCAATGTGCATGGTAATGTCCTATCGGGTATACTTGCCTAATCGATCCAGGCAGATAAAAATCAAGAAAATAGCTTGTTTATAGGGTTGCCGTGATAAATTGGATGTGGTCTCCCGGTCAGATCTTCCCAGTGAGCACCCTGCGGAATTCCAAGTGCTTTGTAAATTGTGGCCGCAAAATCCTCCGGACTTTGTGGGTCGCTGGCAGGATGGCCTCCATTAGAATCACTGGATCCAACCACTGCTCCACCCGTAATCCCGCCTCCAGCAAAAAGGACCGTCTGAACGGCTCCCCAATGGTCCCTACCAGGTAGCTTTGCTTTTGGTATCTTAAAGATTCTAGGTGTTCTACCGAATTCACTGGCCATTACAACGAGAGTATCATCCAACATTCCTCGGTCGTGCAAATCATCGAGTAACGCTGACACGGCCCGATCGGTGGGTGGAAGAAGAAAATTCTTTAAGCTAGGGAATCCTGCTTGGTGCGTGTCCCAAGCCTCATTATTGCCAAGATTAACTTGAACCAACTTAACACCCGCTTCCACTAATTGCCTAGCCATGAGTAAGGACCAGCCAAAAGCATTTCTGCCGTACTTGTCCTGGAGCTTTGGATCGGCTCCATGCACATCAAAGGCAGACTTTGTCTTTCGATCTGCAAGGAGCGATACAGCCATATTACTATATCGATCAAATTCTCGAACCTCGGCTTCATTTTGAAAATGCTTATGCTGTGCATCAAGGTGCCGTGAAATACCTAACCGATCCTCTAACCGATCAAGGCTCACTGCCTCCGGTAATGAGAGGTCCGGCTCAAGAAATTTCTTGGTTGATCCATCCACTTTGCCTTTAGCATGATGAAAGAGATAATTAGGATACGCTCCATAACTAGCCGCATTATATTTAGAACAATCCAAAAAGAACGGTTCCCACCGCTCCCCCATGAGGCCAGAAAACTGTCCCGGCAAAGTTCTTCCTGTACGGTGAATAATTTTTTCTGGAAGGACCATGGACGGTGGAAGAGGGCCTGCCCCTTTTAGATAGCGGTTCGCCATAGCTGCTATTGATGGATAGTCTTCGGGCCGCGGCTTGTTAGGATCAAATCCTTGTGGAGTCTCTGAGCGCCCAGTCAGCATGATGTGGTGACCCTGAGAATGTTCATTCCAACGATGTGTCACTGACCGACAAAGTGCCCAACGATCACTTCGCTTAGCTAATTCAGGTAAGTGCTCACAAACATGAAGCCCTGGTGTCTTAGTCTTCATTGAATCGAATTCACCCCGTATTTCAAGTGGAGCCTCAGGCTTCATGTCAAAGGTATCAATTTGAGAAAGGCCACCTGATAGAAAAATATAAATGACAGACTTTGCTTTCCCTCCTTCTTTCTTAGGAGCCGAGGCGAAAGCTCGTAAGAGACCTGCATCGCTTAGCCCTGAGCCCAATGCTCCTATCGAACCAGCCTTGATCATGGTTCTGCGAGAAATCGTTGGGTGATTCGGCACTTTCATTGCTTTGATATTTTAAACTATAACATTGGAATTTAGACTAGATTATTCAATCCTAACAAATTATATTTTCCTTTGTGCTATTGATAGTCAACCAATTACGGCTTTTTACTGTTATCTGCGTTCTCATTTTGGGTTCGTCCATACAAATCTTTGCTGAAAAAAAGCTTTGGTCTCTTGAGCCCATCAATGAAATCATACCGCCTAAGAGCAGCGGGGATAACTGGTCACTCAATCCAATAGATCAATTTGTAATCAGTAAATTATCCATTGAATCTTTGGCCCCAAGCCCTAGAGCAAAAAGACGCTCACTTATTAGGAGAGCCAGTTATGATTTAACGGGCCTTCCCCCGAACTCGGAAACTGTTGCCGAATTCATCAACGATCCAAGCAATAATGTAGCCGCGTTTGCAAAAGTAATTGAAAAACTACTGGAGTCTGTAGCCTATGGTGAAAAGTGGGGACGTCACTGGCTGGACGTGGTCCGATACGCTGACACTGCCGGAGAAAATAGTGACCATCCGGTCGAGGATGCCTGGCGATACAGGAACTGGGTCATCGAAGCCTTTAACAGTGACAAGCCCTATGATCAATTTGTACGCGAGCAACTCGCTGGAGACATTCTTGCCAAAGAAAAGAAAGGAAAGGAATTCGCTGATAACATCACTGCTACCGGGTACTTAGCTATCGCGAGGAGGTTCGGACATGACATTGATAAGAGGATGTATCTGACTTATGAGGATGCCATTGATAATCTTGGGAAAACTTTCCTCGGCCTTTCCATTGCTTGTGCAAGGTGCCACGATCATAAACATGACCCTATAACTACTCAAGACTATTACGCTCTGTATGGTG
>JAAZZC010000117.1 GCA_014239335.1 Verrucomicrobiales bacterium | reverse complement strand
TTATAGATAATGAACCGCCCTTGGCTTCTGACGATTTCAGAGAAATCCCAACATTGATCCGCCCCCTTGAAACGACCTCGCTAACTTGCTTCCTAATGCGTGAATCTAATGCACTTAACTCACGAGGAAGATTCACAACAATGTCTGCCTGCTTACGGTTTACTGATGCAACTTCAACGCGATAAATAAGGTCATCATTCGAGGCTTCTCCACAGCCAAATCCGGTCATGCTCTTCATATATATTTAAGGAAAGAACGAAGATCGCTTGATGACAAACTGAATCTCATAAAAGAGTCTATATTCTTTGGTGCATAGCTCGGCCCTATGAAGATATCTTAAATATAAAAATACAATTATTACTGATTTTCCAAGTATAATACGACCTCAATAGACCCCAAAGAGAGGGAGAATTGACTTCGCGGCACGAGGTCGTATCTTCTCCTTCGATATAAGAAAAATGACTACGTTAAAAATAAAGCGTGAACAGAAAACCAGAAATTATTTATCTGGAACGCAAATTCTTATACTACTTGGCCTTTAGGCCAAAAATTAAATCCCTCCCATTCTGTACTCCTTCGCTTTAAGGGTGAAATGTATCAAAAATCAAAATGAAGTCATCAAGCTTGAAAAAATACAGGCCTTTCAGCCCAGTAGAACTTTCAGACCGTCAATGGCCTGATCAGCCAATTACGGCAGCACCAACATGGTGTAGCGTGGATTTAAGAGATGGCAACCAAGCGCTTGCCGTTCCCATGAATGTTTCTCAAAAACTTGAGCTTTTTGATTTACTTGTGAGTATCGGCTTTAAAGAAATTGAAATAGGATTTCCTTCAGCCTCAGATACTGAATTTGAATTTATACGAAAGCTTGTTGAGGAGAAACTAATCCCTGATGATGTAAAGCTTCAGTGCCTTGTCCAGGCAAGAGAGCACCTGATACACCGAACCTTTGAAGCTATAGAGGGTGTCCCCAAAGCAATTATTCACATATACAATTCCACTTCTCCATTGCAGAGAAGAATTACTTTCGGTGGGGCGAGTCAGGAAAAAATTAAGCGAATCGCTGTAGAAGGAACAGCGCTAATAAAAGATCTAGTCGATACAGTTCCTGAAACTCAAGTGGATTTGGAATATTCGCCTGAAAGCTTCTCAGACACGGAACTTGAATTTGCTCTTGATGTCTGCCACGGCGTCATGGACGTATGGGATCCCTCTTCAACAAATCCAATTATATTAAATCTTCCTGCCACTGTTGAATGGAGTACCCCGAACGTGCATGCCGATCAGATCGAATGGTTCTGCCGCAATCTTCAAGACCGTGACTCTGTCAGAGTCAGTCTTCATACCCACAATGATCGGGGGACGGGGACTGCTGCAACCGAACTTGGACTCATGGCCGGAGCTGACCGTGTAGAAGGAACATTATTTGGAAATGGTGAGCGTACTGGGAACTTAGATATAGCAACTGTCGCGTTAAATATGAACAGTCATGGCATTGAAACCGGACTGGACTTTTCAAACATACCCAAGGCCAGAGAAGTATATGAGCGCTGCACACAAATGAAAGTGCCTGATCGCCATCCTTATGCCGGTGACTTAGTATTCACCGCGTTCTCTGGCAGTCATCAGGACGCTATCAAGAAAGGAATGGATCTCATCAAAACTGATAATTCACAATGGGCAGTTCCTTATCTGACCATTGACCCAACTGATATTGGAAGAACGTATGAGGCGATCATTCGTATTAACAGTCAGTCAGGCAAGGGGGGAATAGCTTATATCTTGGATAGGGAATACGGTTTTGACTTACCTAAAGCCATGCAACCTCAGGTCGGCAAAACAATTTATGATATGGCAGACTCCTTAGGCAGAGAGCTAACTAATCAGGAAATATTTGATGCTTTCAAAAAGCAATTCGTGAACGTCTCCAATAAAATATCCCTTGTTGAATACGAACTCTTCCACACCGATGTGGGCCCAGGGCAGGTACGTTGTGAAGCAAAGATTGCCATCAATGAAGCCGATTATGAAGTGACTGGTGTAGGAAACGGCCCAATCAATGCTTTTGTGCATGCCCTTGAAACAATTGACCAAAAAGAGTTTAAACTTAAAGATTATCGCTCCCATGCAGTGATGGGAGGATCAGACGCTGATTCAGCTGCCTATATCTTACTGCATTCCGATGACGGTAAAGAGGCATGGGGATGTGGCGTTGACCCTTCAATTGAAATTGCAGGTGTCAGAGCACTCGTCAGCGCCTGCAATCTTTTGAAAGATTAAGGAATATAAGTTTAAAAAGAAACTAATAAACGACTTCGACAAGATAAAGGCCTTCGCCCGTGACGCAATATTGACACTTGGAAGTTCCCGGACTCTTCAGAAGACCCTCCAACCAAGAAAGCTCTTCTCTTTCTTCAGCTACACGCACTGCAGCACCTACCAATAAGCGAACCATTTTGTAAAGAAATCCATTCCCACTAAAAGTAATACTCAAGCCATGAGGGCACTCTACAACATCAACAGAATTAATGGTTCTTACAGTGTTTATTTGCTTCCCGTCCTTTCGGTTCGCTGCAAATGACGCAAAATCGTGTTTCCCAATATAAACGGAACAGGCACGACGTAGAATTTCAGGATCAATTTTTTCTGGATGATGCCATGTCCTAGATACTCGCAAAGGATTAAGGACAGACCCTATATCAATTTCGTATCGGTAAGTTTTTTCTTTAGCTCCAAATCGAGCATGAAAATCATTTTCAGCTATTGATGCACTGATTATTCGAATTGTTGGTGGTAGATTCACATTAAGAGCACGGTTCCATTCTTCTGCATTCATACTACTTGCTTCTGGCGCATCAAAATGTGCAATCTGGCCAAGGGCATGGACGCCTGTATCAGTTCGACCAGAACCAGTAATCCGCAAAGCATCTCCAGAAACTTTTAGAAGAGCTGCCTCGATATAGTCCTGAATTGTATTCCCACCTCGTTGGCTCTGCCAACCCTGAAAAGATCTGCCATCATAAGCTATCTTCAGTCTAATGCGGCTCATTCTTAAATATATTTTTTCCAATCAGCAGGTAATCTTGTCGGCTTCCCTTCTGGCATCTTTACCAAGGCAAGCTCTTGCCTTGAAGCGACAAGGAGCTCATTATCTTCGGTTCGATGAATTTCAAATCCACACCAAAATTTTACTTTCTTGACCTCTTCCAGCCATCCACTCACTTGTAAATCCTCCCCTAATCGGCCAGGCCTGCGATAATCAATCTCAATACGAAGAACTGCTCCGTAAATACCTGACCCCGACATTTCTTTATAATCAAGACCCAATTCAGATCCCAACAAAGTTCGATTCTTTTCAATAAACCTTAGGTAAGAAATGTTGTGTACGACTCCGGCAGCATCCGTGTCATAGAACATCACTTGTTCTCGAGTCTCAATGCGTGGGCCTTTCACCATAGGACAAACTAACCTTAGTCCTTATAGTCTGCCAGAAAAGAACGCACCAAAGCTTGATTATTCAGAATAAAGTGATACCACCCATTATATTTTAGAAGTAGTTAGTTATGCCAACTTGTTTGATATGTAACTTATTTTCTATTAATTAGTTATTAGACCCATATGTTTGAAGTCCGCGAAAAACCGCAGCTTGTCGAAAAGGCCTTACTTATAGGTGTCTATTATGATAAGTCGGAAGCAGATGAAGCTGCTAGTCTTCTTGAAGAATTACGTGAGCTTGTTGAAACCTTAAATATAGGAATTGGAAAAACTACTCTTGTAAAGGTTCGCGAAACTTATCCTTCACACCTGATGGGAAAAGGTAAAATGGCCGAAATGATTGAACTGGCCAAGGAGTTAGGTTGCGACTGCATTATTTTTGATAATGAATTATCCCCAAACCAACAACGGAATTGGGAAACTGATTCCAATATTTTAGTCATTGACCGTCATGAAGTCATTCTTGATATTTTTTCAATGCGGGCCCGGTCAAAGGAGGCCCGCCTTCAGGTGCAACTCGCTCGTATGCAATATACGCTGCCAAGGATGGCTAGAATGTGGAGTCACCTAGATCGCCAAGGTGGAGGATCGGGCGGTGGAAAAGGTGGTGGTGGTGCAGCAAGAGGAGAAGGAGAAAAACAAATCGAAGTTGACCGCAGACTGGCGCGAAAAAAAATAGACCGTGTAAAAGCAGAACTAGAAAGAGTAAAAAAACAACGTAAGACACAGCGTAAGGAACGGAACCGTGCCGACTTGCCTCACGCCGCTATTGTAGGTTATACAAATGCCGGAAAGTCCTCATTGCTGAATTGCCTAACTGAAAGCACCGTCCTTGCTGAAGATAAACTTTTCGCGACTTTGGACACTACCACTAGAAAATTTAATTTAGAAGATGGCCAAACGATTCTGCTAACCGATACCGTTGGGTTCGTGAGGAGGTTACCCCACGACTTGGTGGAAAGTTTCAAAGCTACCCTCGAAGAAGCGCTACTTGCCAACTTTCTTATTCATGTCATTGACGGAAGTTCTAAAGACGTTATCGATCATCATGAAACCACAATGGACGTATTAAAAGAGCTCGGTGCAGACGAAAAAAAAATCGTCCCTGTAGTGAACAAAATTGATCTCATTGATGAAAGTAGGCTATGGGAACTTAAAAATAATTTCCCTGAAGCGGTTTTTATTTCGGTCAAAAATGCCCATGGGATCAACGACTTAATGGACAAAATGGCTGATATGTTACTGCAAAATGTAGTGCGTCACAGCTTAAGAATACCTCAATCTAGACAGGATTTAATAGCCTTTTTGCACCGAGAAGGTAAGATTTTAAGCCAAGATTATGTTGGGAACGATATTATCTTAACTGCAACTTATTCGAAACGTTTTCTTGCGAAGTTTGCGGAATTCGTTATGGCTGAAACTATGAAGGGCCCCACTACGGGAAAATAAATAATAGTTAACTAAATTATATGAAGAAAATTTGGTCCCGAGTCGAAGGTGAATTAACATCAAAAGCAGGCGCAATTCTAGAATCACTTAATCCTGGAGCCGATGAAGTTGAGGTAGAAGCATTAGAAGAATTTATTGGTCAGGAATTACCAACTGACTATAGAGATTTCATTGTCATGCACAATGGTCAGAGTCAGGAAAGCAATCCCGGCTTTTTTGACATGTTCAGTCTAATGCCACTTGATCTGGTGCAGGAATCCTGGGAAGAGCTAGATGGACTCAGAGATGATGCTGGAGAAGATGAAACGTGCCCTGGAGATTGGCTGCCATTTGCTGAAGATGGATCAGGGGACATGCTCTGTGTTGAGTTAGAAAGCGGATCGATAAGTAAATACGTAAGCAATGATGAGAACGAGGAAATAGCCGACTCGTTTGAAAGCTGGTTAGCTGATATTCATGCCACTATCAAGAATGGTGAGTATAACTTTGATCCAGCTAGTGGATTCGGAATTGAACCTAAAGGACCTGACGATCATGAGGATGAGGAGGATCACGGAGTCAATGAGGATGAGGAGGACGGCGTAATGGACAGTGATGATGATGGTGCTGAAACTGCAATGACTTATAACTTCACTGCAAAGATGATAGAGTTATATGAGGACGAGGAAAAGGTAGGGTCAGTGCCTTGGGGAGACATTGTAAGAGTTCGCGTATCATCATATGCCGGTGACCCTCTTATTTCTATCAATCTGCCAGATGGGAGTGATCATGAAGAAATTGAAATCCCAACGAGTATTACCAATTCGAACAAGCTCTTTAAGTATTTGGCAAAACTCAAAGGTTGGGACAAAGATGCTTTCAAAGAAGCATTAGCCAACACTGAAAAAGAAGGTGAAATTGTTGTCTGGGGATAGCCTTTTAAGATAATTATCCCTTTTGGGATTACGAACCGAATTAAGGTGTCTTTAGAGCTTCTGCTCTAGCATCCTCATAAGCTTTCTTTGCCATATCATATCCCTCTTGAACGCGGTCAGGAACTATCTTAGCTGCTTTTTTTTCCCCTTCCTTCTTTGCGGGTTTTGGCTTGGCCGCGGTATCCCGCTTTGATGCAGCATAGTTAGCAATCTCCTTAAGATAAAGTTGCGCGGATGCAAGAACGGGAACCGCATTAGGGTGAACCTTTGGTTGGATCTCCTTCATCTTGTTAGAAAGGTCCCTCACATATTTACGTAATTCACGATCTACAAATTTATCCAAGGAATTGCCCCTTGCTGTGATGATCTGCTTATTCACATGGGAAAGGCACCGGTCTAACGAATATGTTTTAGCAACTTTTCTTGTCCTCAAACGTGCATAAGCGTAAGCAGTCTTATTATTTTTGCTGGCCCTTCCAGCAGCAACAACCCTGCTCCATACCTCTGCATTTGATAACATTCGTATTGATCGTTCACGAAGAACTTTCTGAGCCGCACTCAAATCAATTATAGACTTTCCAGTTTCTAATCCTTCTGAAAGTTCCCTTGCAACATTCAAGGCATCATCAATATGTTCACAAGATATTACCTGCGTAGAATTAATAACATCCCAACTATCATCTAGTATTAAATCATCCAGAATCCCGTCATCGACATTACTAGTTAATAAATAAAAACTTTGATTTACTACTGAGGCCTTTTTGCCCAATGCACTTGGAGTCGTAAAATTGCTCTTGAGCTTACCTTCATCCGGATCTACTCCTGCCCTTTGCGCCGCAGCAGCAGTCAACTTAATTGCTTCTCCAATTGAAGCATCCCAACGCTTTTTGTCAGTTGTGTAATTTAATTTACCTCCAGCACCCATTCCTCCAAAGAGTACCAAATTTTCAGGAACCTTGATGCCTTTTAATAGGCACTCAATAAGAAACGCAGAAGCAAAATTTGGAGGAGCGGTATCTGCCTGAATTTCATCAATTACAAAATGAACAGCTTTGTTTTTTGGCCATCCTTGACTAAAATATTTTTTGGGAAGATATGTCATGACCGAAATCATTGGTTTATCAGTAATTTTAGGCTTGGATTCAAAACTTGCCTGCATTGGTCCACCTTCCTCAGCATCAACAATTTCAGCCTTCACTTCAGAGACCACCATGGTAGGAACCTCAGTAGCATGCATCGCCAAAATCACCTTGACCCTTGCCTCAGTTGCCAATGGTAATAGATTCTCTTTCCCTGGCTTCACGGGTAGAATAGCTCCGGGAGAAACAGGCTCAAATTTTTCTGGGCCATCCTTTCCTGGCTTATTTGAGGGCGCCTCTAATTTGGTAACATTATCCGCGCTCGTTGCCATCTGATCCGGAGAAGTAAGGTTGATCTGGATAAAGTCTCCTGACCGAATCACTTTACCGTGAATAAAAACTTGTTTGCCGATAACTCCGTCAATGCCCCAGTCTTCTTTGGAATCATAAACATCCGATTTGATTAAGAGGCGGAAACCACTATCAGAGAACCAAACTCTGACATCTGAAGTCTTAGGTGAACTGTCAGAATGCCTCACCTTTCCTGTAACCATTACTGCTTTACCTATTGAACTGACAATTGCATCCTCATTCGTAACATCAATGACATCAGCAACATCCCCTTTGGTAGCATCCTCTTCCTGGGCTGGTAATTGAAGAGCACCAATTAAAATCATTAAAATTCCTAGTGGGTAATGCTTCATAATTGATTCTATTTTTAATTCAATATTGAAAAATTTTATATAATTAACCAAAGACATTTTCTCCAAAGATTGCCTTTGCGGCCTGCGCCACATCCTTGTCTCCCCTCCCTGAACAATTACAAATTATCAGCGCGTCCTTTCCGAGCTGAGGGGCAATTTTCCTGACCCCAGCAAGTCCATGAGCAGTTTCCAGGGCAGGTATTATCCCCTCAACCTTAGATACTTCCTGAAATGCCTCCAATGCCTCATCATCCGTAGCATAAGTATACTCAACCCGGCCAATATCTTTAAGGTTTGCGTGTTCGGGACCAATCGCAGCATAATCAAGACCCGCGGAAACCGAATGAGTTAACTCTATCTGACCGTCCTCATCGGCTAATAACCAAGTCTTGGTGCCCTGAAGAACACCTAACTTACCTCCCTGGAATCGAGCAGCATGCTCACCCTTACTTATACCACGACCGCCTGCTTCAACTCCAAGCATCTTAACGGACTCATCTCCAAGAAATGGATGAAATAACCCAATGGCATTACTGCCACCACCAACACAAGCAACGAGATAATCAGGTAACCTCTCTTCCCTCTCCAGTATCTGCTTACGAGCCTCTTCGCCTATTACTCGATGAAAATCACGAACCATCATAGGGTAAGGGTGTGAACCTAGAGCAGAACCTAAGATGTAGTGCGTGTTCCTCACATTAGTAACCCAATCCCTCATAGCTTCATTGACCGCTTCTTTAAGGGTTCTTTGGCCAGCAGCCACTCCCCGCACCTCGGCTCCCAAGAATCTCATACGGGCAACGTTTAGCGCTTGCCTCTCCATATCGACTTCTCCCATATAAATAACACAATCAAATCCGAACCGAGCACAGACCGTGGCCGTAGCAACTCCGTGTTGACCAGCGCCCGTCTCAGCAATGATTCGATTCTTGCCAAGCCTTCGCGCCAATAAAATTTGTCCCATCGCGTTATTGATCTTATGAGCACCCGTATGGAGAAGGTCTTCCCTTTTCAAATATATTTTAGCCCCCCCGAGAAGCTCAGTCCATCTCTCCGCAAAAGTCAGAGGAGTTGGTCTTCCAACATACTCTCTTAGCATTTCGTCAAGTTCCTGGCGAAATTGTGGATCAGATTTTGCCTTAGTGTATTCAGCAGACAGCTCTTCCAGAGCAGACATTAGAGTCTCTGGAACAAACATTCCTCCGTAAGTACCGAAATGGCCGGCTGAATCCGGAAGTTCTTCAATGAGTGGTTCTGACATTTTAAAGACCATAACATTAATCCCTGAACGGGTCCGTATCAAATGTCTATAACTCCTAAGAATAAAGGAAATATGCTATTCATCGTTACTAAGCCTTCAGTAAAGGCTACACTAAAAAGATGAAAAATAAGGTTTTCCATATTCTTCTGAAAATTTGTCTTTTTGCAGGCATTCTAGGACTGAGCTCAGCTCAAGAATGGACTCAGTTCCGTGGTCCTGGAGCTTCTGGGCATTCACCAGAAAAGGGAATCCCTGAAACAATAAAAAAAGATAATATTAAATGGTCCATTGAATTACCAGGTAGTGGACATTCTTCTCCAGTATTATGGGATGACACAATATTCTTAACGGTCACTGACAAAGACTCATCAGGCCTCAGGTACATAATTGCTTTTTCCTCCAAGGACGGGAAAGAAAAATGGAGAAATAAGCAAACTTATCAAGTTTATAAGCAACACCGTTTCAATAATTTTTCTGCCTCAACGCCCTGCTGTGACGCAGAGAGAGTCTACGTTACCTGGACCTCACCGGACGGAGTCGAAGCGCTAGCACTTGACCATAATGGTAAAGAAATTTGGAAAAAGAAACTGGGTAAATTTTATGCAAAGCATGGAAGCTCCTCTTCACCTGTCTTGGCAAATAATACTCTGGTCATTGGTAGCCACGGTGAACAAGGGAAAAGTTATATTGTGGGTCTAGATCCAAGTAACGGTAAGGAGAAATGGCGAATTGAACGAGAATCTAATGATAAGGGAGCTTATAGCACTCCTGTCGCTCGGAAGGCAGATGACGGTACCGAAGAACTTATTTTCAGTAGCACAGCACATGGCATCACCTCAATTGATACTTCTGAGGGAACGATTCGCTGGGAACATGATGCTGGATTTTCCCAACGCTGTGTTGGTGGACCCGTAATCTCAGGAAATACAATTTTTGTATCTGCAGGTTCTGGATCTGGAGGAAAAGAATCAGCTGTTGTCAGAGTCAAAGGAAAGAAGGCTTCTGTGGCATGGGAGGCCGGACTCAAGGGGCTTCCTTATGTGCCTACGGGCCTTTCATTTAATGGCATGATTTTTTTGCTTAACGATGGTGGTATCATGACATGCCGAAAAGCATCTGACGGGAAAGTGTTATGGCAGGAGCGTGTTGTAGGAGCTCCTTACAGTTCGCCAATACTTATAAATAATAAAATCTACTGCTTTAGTAAGGAAGGAGACATGACAGTCATTGCTGCCTCAACTAAACTTGAATTGTTAAGTTCCTTCAAATTTTCGGAAGGTATTTATGCAACGCCTGCGGTAGCAGACGGAAAATTATTTGTGAGGACTTTTTCTAATCTTTACTGCATTAGTAAATAGAAACTATTCCGCACAAGCTATTGGCGTTCATGTAGTTTTGATAATCTTTCTATACTCTCAATGTACTTATCCAAGGCTCTGTGAGGCTCAATGGCTTGGGCCTTTTTCAACGCATCCAGAGCCGCACTATAGTCGCCCCGAAGCGCTAAAATTTCTCCGCGGCGACGCTGCGCCTGAACAGAAAAATCATCAATAGATGCAGCTCGCTCAAGAAGCATCAGTGCCTTTTCAGTTTCTTTATTTTCTACAAAATGTTCTGACAATGTTATCAGAATGAGACCGTCAAGAGGATCCTTTTTTAACAATGATTGGAGCCTAGATGCTCCTGCTTCAGGGTCCCCTAATTCAATCTCTATAATTGCCCCTGCACGCTCAAATTGATGGGCCGCTTTGCTATCCTCTTTAATTTGCGCATCATAGTCTGCTACTTGTTTAATTTGCATGACGAACTGACGCGCTTGGTTCCACAACTGGTACCTTACAAGATAATCAGCTGCATCGGCGAATCTTTGAAAGGCTAAGGGAACCGGGCTGTTTAATGCCTGACGATAACAATCCATTGCCTTCTCAGTCAACGCTTCGTTCAAGTACAGATGCCCTAGGGAAAGAATCGCAGAAGCGTCAAGAGCATTGAGTCTTCGAGCAACTTCCATATCCGCAATTGCCAATATTTGATGTCCTTGCCTGAGATGCACATCTGCCAAGTTCACCCATATCGCAACTCTTTCTGGAGACACCTTTAGAACATATTCATAAATTGATGCTGCCTCTTCAAGTTCATCAAGGTCCATGAGTGCAGTTGCTTCACCTAACTGCCACTGTAATTCATCAGGCATGGTGAGTTTTGCCATCCTATATGCCTGCAATGCGTCATGTGATCTCCCGGACTGGCTCAAACAGTAGCCCAAAAGGCCCATCGTAAGACCATCCTGCGAACCCAGTTCCATTGCTCTTCTTAGGCTAGGTTCCGCCTCTTTATAATCCCCCGCCTGAACATAAGCAATTGCGAGGTTCCTATGAGCATCTCTAAAATTAGGCTGGATTTTAAGTGCCTTACGAAAATTGCTCATTGCTTTAGTTGACTGACCTTCTTCGAACTGAAGGCTCCCAAGATTGAAGAGCATCGCTGGGCTCTTCTCCAAAAGTGCACTCTTAACCATCAATGATATGGCCTCTGGTCGGTCCCCTGCAGCCATCTTCTTAGCGACCAAATCCAATTCCTCTTTCTCTGCCGGATTCAATTTGGGTTCTATCCGTGAATCGACTCCATAACTAGCTGTAAAAGCTTTGCGAAAAGATTCAGTCTTCCATATCGGATCAATCGGAAGCGGTGCAGCACCTGTTAAACAGGGACATACTAGCATTAATGTGAATTGTATTTTTAACATTATTTCGGTGGCTGTAATGTCATAGGCCAACGGTAAACGGTATTGACCGGTTGCCCGTCTTTTCTCGGAACTGAAAAACGGGCCCTCGAGGCCAAGGATGTTGCCATCT
>JAAZZC010000212.1 GCA_014239335.1 Verrucomicrobiales bacterium | reverse complement strand
TCGACCATGATGAGAATGATATTAGGCCTGCTCCTGTCAGGGGCAGCACCACAAAGAACCGGTCCACAAATTAAGGAAAGAATGACAAGATTTTGGAATATTAGTTTCATGTGGATTGTAAAAAATTAACCTGAATGTCCTAAGGCCTCTTCAAATCAATTGCAATTTTTTCACCATCTTTGGTAATGATTCGAATCGCAAAATGGTCTTCCTTGACCAGTTCATAGCTGAGCCTTCGGTGAGATCCCTCACTTGCGCTCAGGAAAGTCACACTCTTTTCACTGATCTCTGATAATTTAAGAACCTGCGGTTTTTCAGCCATTGGCTTGAGAGATGCATCAAAAAGATTCAGTCTTAGTTCTAATGTTTTACCGACCTTCTGGATTTTTATTAATTCGACAAATTCAGTAACGCCATCCTTGGTCAATCTGACTACAGCAGCGACAGTATCAGCTTTAGGAGGAAGCCAAGACTCCTCAAGGACCCCCCCACCGATTGGACCTTCCCAGTCACCAGTCAACCAGTCCAACTGGTCAATTGAGGCAACTTCAGGAGAGATTCTTTTCTGTTTATCAGATTCCCGCTCCCCGGCCCAACCATCATTGAGCACAAAAACAAAAACCATTATCGAAAGCATAAATTTCATTGGTCCGATTCTATCAAGAAAAAATGACATTCCGCAACCCGATTAAAAAAACAGGTTAATAACATTCCGGCCGTCCAAAAGTTAACACTCGAGTTGAATAATTGAACTTAACATCCAACAAGCATCGGTCTGAGTGATGTTTAAATTAAAATATTCGATTTAATAAAAGCACCAGTTAGGCGCTAACATTATCTCAATAAAATAATTCACTAAACTGAACCATGAAGAAAAACATCAAAGTCGCAAAGTTCGTCGCAATCATTTCATTTCTGGTACTCCTCTTTTCAACTTATTACCTAAGATCACAAGTCCTAGAATTAAACAATATCAGGATGTCCTCTCAAAACATCATGACTGATCAGGCACGTAAGGATCTTTCAGAATCGCTACCCACCAGGCAAAAAGAGTACAAAGCAAAACTGAGCCAATATGAAATCGAAAAAAAGCACTATGAGGAGATGCTTGATCTCTATGAATCAAATTACGAGGAATACGTAAAACGTTTGAATGACAAGTTCGTTCCTCCGAGAATGCCTCGTGACCCGGTCAAACCCGTATCACCTGAACTGAGTGATGAGATGCAAAAGATCAGCATCAAGTTCAGAGAACAGCAGTCCAATTATTTTAACTCAACGAGTAAACTCAATTGGATCTCGTGCCTCGCCGCTCTGACTCTGGTCGGCGGACTACTTTACCTCCTCATGTTTGACCCTGAGGGTAAGAAAATATTCTATCTGGCCTTACTGATAATGAGCTTTGTTTTCATGATAGGACCCTCGTTCCACTCGCTAATGAGTGCACTCGCTGGGTTCCTGCAGGCACCACATGGAATCATGATGAATTCTGGCCCGCCAATGTCGATGCGATAAGAATTTTTAGGTCGACTACCAAAGGGTACAGCGAGGGGGCAAGTTTAGTGCCCGGGCCTCTCCTTTATTATAAAAATGATAGTATTTTATAATAGAAAAATTCAACACCTCTCGATACCCTATAATCTCAGACATGAGAGAATGGCACTATCACTCGACCGAGGGAAAGCAGGTAGGCCCTTACCCGGAAACTGAATTCATCAGTTTCTTTGTTAATGGTCAACTGAGGCCAGAGACCCTCGTATGGACAGAGGGGCTCGCCCAATGGACTCCAGCCAATGAAATTGAGGGACTAGTGCCTAACCTTTCTCAACAACCACGACTAGCAGTGCTACCGGCCCATTCACGTGCACCTCAAGCGAGAAGACCAGTGATGGCACCGATTTATTTATACAAACCCTTCACGGCATCGGTCCTTGCCTTTTTCTTCACTCCTCTCCTCGGCGCATGCTTAATATCAAGTAACTGGAAAAAACTCAGAGAGCCGAAACAAGCATTCAGGTCAATGCTCTTCTTCTACGTATATCTTGGGTTCCTCCTAGCCTCATTCATCCTTCCACCCAGTTACTTGATTAGTGGAATACTCTTTCTGAATCTAATAGGACTTTGGTTGAACGCTTACTGCCAGAGTAAATTTCTCTGGAAGAAACAAATTCACTACGTACGGGAACCCATAGGAACATCCGTACTCTACGGCATCGTTATTCTATGGATTATTATTCCGCTAAGCTATTACTCTCAAAAAGATCATTTTGATCAGGCATTCGCAGAAATGAAAGTGGTCATGAATGAGGCTCAGAAACAAAGACTCACCCCGACAGACTTAGAGAAATTAAAACAATTAGCTTCCGAGGATATTACAAAGTTAGATTCCGAAACGACTGACTCAGACGGATTCAGTAAGAAAACAGACCTTCAGTTTGAGTTGATTAAATCACCAAAAAACAAAGCTGAAGAAATGACCAATGTCCTGAGGTCACGATTCAATGACATCATAAATATATCAAATGAATATGTAACCGGGCTGGAAAGAATTGGTTGGGAATCCTTAATGGATCCTCAAAGAATTCAAACACCAAACTCATATCAGCAAACAGAAAAAATTATCGCGTCAGGGATTAATCTCGCAACGGAAAATAAAAGAAAACAAATTGCGTCATACGAGCGCTGCATCAGTGCGATCGAAAAATTAGCTGGCACCGGATTAGATCAAGAGGCCAAAACCAAGACTGATAAGAACATGAAACTTCTCATTGATGCCAGTGATATCGAAATAGAAATTGCAGGAAAGATAGGGGAACTGGTAAAGCATTTGCATGAATGTTCAGAAAGATGGGAATTCAAGGATGAGGCCTACTTTTTTGATGAAGAGACTGACGAAGAAAAATTCACTTCAATCTATAGCGAGTTCGAGGCGATGTCAGAAAAACAGGACGAGTTAAATGAGCTCCTAGAAGAAGTAATGAAAAGTGATTAATTTTAATCCTTACCAAAAATCTTCATGACCTCCTGGTCCGGTTTTTTAATGAAAGCATCGAACTCCTTGTAGAAATCCTTGAGCGATATTTTCATGTGCTTCTTGAAAGCCGCGGCCCTGCCCATCGGAATAATATCATACCACCAGTCCCTCAGCACTATCTCCTCATCAATGCCCTTCGCATGAATGAGGTAGGCCGTGGCCCAGGCACCAATCATGTAATAGACCTGAGGCGCTACTCCCTCGTCCCAGTAAGTTTCATTGTCCAGGCGATAGTCCGGATTCTTGCTGATGAACTCATTGATCCCGGGCCGGCTGATATTGGCCCCGAACTTCCTCAACTCCAGCATGTAATCTTTTAAATCAATGAACTTGAGATTCTCCATGAACTTAGCCGAACTGTAAGTCGCCATGCCTTCCCTCATCCAGGAATTGGAATTCTTGTCCGAGGTCCTCTCCTCCTCGGCTCCGGAATGCGCGATCTGAAAGACATGGTGGTACTCATGCAGAGCTCCCCAGGTATTCTCGATGGGCCTCTTTGCCCTCTCAGTGGCATTAGTCGAAACGTCCTCATAGATGCGGACCGGGCCCTGTGTCCAAGTCAGGCCACCGGCCGACTCACCGGCCAAAATCGATTTAATTTCCTTAACAACGTTCGAACGTTTTAAAAATTCCGCGATCTGCTCCTCCCCCGTTTCCTTGGCCTCAGGATTGACCCGGCTCTTTGCCCGGTCTCTGAAGATGGAACGGACACTCTTCTCGTCCTTAGGACCGAAAAGATATATGTGGTAAGGGCCGTAATTCCCGAAATAGTCAACTGCGTAGTCCAGTCCCCTCTTATAATATTTGATGAGTGAACCATTCACGTCCACTCCCTTCGCCACGTGAAAAGTCGGCTCTTCCTTGGACTGCTTAGGCAATGACTTTTCAGGATCTCCGGCCATGACCATGACTTGCTGAACAGTGAAGACCAAAAAAACGGCTGCAATAAAAATAACTCTCATCCTCTCAAGAGTATCACATTAAACTAAAAGATGAATAAAAGCTGGCGATAAAATAACTAAAACGGTAAGTTCATTAACTTCACCGGACACTAACCATGAAAGAACTCATCATCAGCCTGATCACCTTGTCATTATTTATACCCTGCGCCTTCGCTAAAAAGGAAAAGAAAGGGGCCACTAACGACAACGTCAGCTCACTGATCAAGCAACTCGATGATAATGAATTTGCTAAGCGTGAGGCGGCAGTAAAAAAACTTACAGAATTAGGGGCTGCCGCCATCCCGGCGCTCAACAGAGCCACTAGGCGCAAGTCTCCCGAGTCTTCAATGAGGGCATTTGATATCATTGTCCGTCAGTACAAGGACGGTGATGAGGCAACAAAGAAGAAGGCCACGAGCGCGCTGAAGAAAATTGCAAAATCAGAAAGCTCTCACTCTGCCAAGGCAAAGAAAGCACCCGAACCTCTAAAAAATGCCCCCGGAACCGCAAACAAAGTCACCGCCAAAGCGGACATAAAGATTGGAGGCAACGCGGGCATTAATCGACGCGTGTCCGTCATGATTCAGAACGGTGTCACTACAGTCGACGCAGAAGAAAACAGACAAAAGGTTAAAATTAATCAGGATCCTAAGAAAGGAATCACAGTCGAAATCACTGAGGACAAAGAAGGTAAAAAAGAGACCAATAAGTATCAGGCTGCTAACATTGAGGAGCTCAAGAAAAAGCATCCCAAAGCTCATGAGCTGTATCAGAAATATACTGGTAACATTAAATCCGGTGACGGTAATGTAAGCATCAAAATCGAGTCCAAGACTCCTTAAGGTGATCCTTATTG
>JAAZZC010000196.1 GCA_014239335.1 Verrucomicrobiales bacterium | reverse complement strand
GAGGACGGGCTCATGGTTATCTCGGGATTCGTTGTTTTGGTCGGGCTTCTTGGGATGCTCGTGTCTATCTACACATCGCTAGATGCAAGGCGAAGGGAAATGGCTATTCTGCGTGCCCTGGGGGCGGGTCCGCGGCGCATTGTGTCGCTCTTAGTGCTCGAAGCTGGACTTCTCTCTGCTTTAGGGGCATTTCTCGGTGTCATCTTTGTGTATGCTGGTTTGGCAGCGCTTCAGCCTTGGCTGGAAGGAGAATTCGGGTTGCTAGTTCCCATCCGTGTGCTAGATCAAGCACAGCTCATGTACATAGGAGCCGTGATCATTCTCGGGTTTGTTGCAGGACTTGTACCTGCGCTGATAGCCTACAGGACTGCCCTCCACGATGGTTTATCGGTCCGCGTTTGATATCTGGTCCAGACACGTGTCCTTGGCTGATTCTCACTGGAATGCGACCTTCTTCAGCAACTATGTAACCATAAGATAGGTAATATGAAAAATGTATTTTATGCCCAGTCGGGTGGTGTGACTTCAGTGATAAATTCATCAGCATTTGGCTTATTCTCTGAGCTTAAAAATAAATCTCCTGAGGCGAATATTTATGTAGGCAGGAATGGAATCGTTGGTCTCATTGAAAATGAAGTTTATGACCTGAGCAAATCGAAAAGGCCGCTCGAACTGCTGCTTGAATCACCAGGAGGTATGTTTGGATCATGCAGATATAAACTCCCAGACATAGAAGAGGAAGAATTTTACCAGGATTTATTTAAAAACTTGGAGAACTATTCCATTGGCCATTTTTTCTACAATGGAGGAAATGACTCAGCTGATACCTGCCTTAAAATTTCTGAAGCAGCAAAAAAATTAAACTATCCCCTGAATGCAATTGCCATTCCTAAAACTATCGATAATGACTTAGCAGTTACTGACAATTCTCCTGGTTTTGGTTCAGCCGCTAAGTATGTAGCGACTTCAGTTAAAGAAGCCTCTCTAGATGTAAAATCTATGTGTGACACATCCACTAAAGTTTTTATTCTTGAAGTGATGGGAAGGCATGCGGGATGGATTGCAGCTGCAGCTGAGTTGGCCAATGACAACGAAAATACCTATGTCCATAAAATATTGATTCCTGAGGTGCCTTTTGATGAAGAAGCTTTTCTCGATGGAGTGCAAAGAGATGTTGAGGAATATGGATATTCAGTCATAGTGGCTTCTGAAGGTCTAAAAGATGAAGATGGAGAATTTTACACAGCCTCCAATAAAAAAGACTCATTTGGTCATAGCCAATTAGGTGGTCTAGCACCCAAACTTGCCAACCTTATTAGCGAAAGATTTGAATTCAAAAATCATTGGGCTGTGTCTGATTATTTGCAAAGAAGTGCGAGGCATATTGCCTCAGAGACAGACATTCAACAGGCAATCTCTGTTGGGAGGGCTGCAGCGAATATGGCCCTAGACGGTAAAACAGGTAGTATGCCAATAATATGCAGAGAAAGTAATGATCCATATGAGTGGAGTATCAAAGAAGCTGGACTCATAAAAATTGCGAATAAAGAAAAAACGGTTCCCTCAGATTTTATCTCCGAAGATGGCTTCAGAATTAGAAAAAAGGGTGTTGAATACTTAAGGCCATTAATAATGGGTGAAAGTTATCCAAGATATCGAAATGGCGTTCCTTATTATCAACCACTTGATCTGCATTTAAGCAAAAATTAGGTCGCACGCTGCAGAGCTTGAGAGAGTCATTCGTTTAGGGTAATATCAAAACCCTTCATGTTTAAATAATCATTTGATTCAGAGGATATGATGCATTCACTTCGTTTAGAGAGTCGCTGGTCCGGGTTGGGAGCATTGATGCTCGTCGCTGTAATGTTCTTAAGTGTCGGAAGCCTACAAGCCCAAGAGACGGAACAAGAAGAACCGTCTGCTGGAGAAGAGAAGTCCTATTCGGATGTGATCACTGAAGATGCCGTAACCAGTGAAGGCCTCTTTGATACCCATATGATTGGAGATGATCTCTTTTACGAAATTCCGATGGAGTTGTTGGACAGAGAAATGCTACTTCTGACCCGCATAGCTAAGACACCTGACGGTGCTGGATATGGAGGATCAAAGACTAATACATCTACTGTTCGTTGGGAGAAAAGGGACGACAGGATTCTCTTGAGATTGGTGGGTTACGATAACTTTGCGGCTGACTCAACGGCTATTTATACTGCTGTTCAAAATTCAAATTTTGAGCCAATTATTATGGCTTTTGAAACAGAAGTAATGTCGGAGGACTCATCTGCAGTGGTCATTGATGTGACCGAACTTTTCACTTCAGATGTTGCGCTTATTGGGCTCCAGAAAAGAAGGCGGTCGACTTACGGTGTTCGAAGGGTTGATTCGGACAGGACATTCATTCTGAGAGCAACTGCATTTCCACAAAATGTAGAGGTTAGGAGAATCCTCACCTACGATGCTACTGATTCACCTTCGAACGAACAGAGCAATACATTGTCGATGGAAATGGCTCATTCGATGCTCCT
>JAAZZC010000198.1 GCA_014239335.1 Verrucomicrobiales bacterium | reverse complement strand
CGGAGAAAGCATCGAACTCAATCCCGCTTACGAGTCAACAAAAACGCGTCCATCACTTGTAAGTAAAGTTTCTGAAATTTGTGGAAACCCAGCCATTCAGTTCAACGGTATGGGAGGAAGTAAATTCGAAGTTACTGATGCATTGATTGGCCGCTTCAAAAAACCTTTCGACCTTAATCGCGGCACTGTCTTTCTAGTGGCTAGCATGCCATTTATACCCACGATTTCCCCCATGACCCTGAGCGCCACCGCTGACTCTAAGACTGGCCGTGGTGGTCTTGGCATACGTAGAGGCGGCAAATCAGACAGTTGGTTCTGTGTTCATTACGGAGGACCAGGAAATGGTAAGAAGATCCAGAGCCATGAATCAAAACTAGACACTAAATTTCATATCCTGACAGTGAAGTTTGATAAACACAAATCCGAGCTTAGAATGATTGTCGACGGCAAAGATACTGGCACTGAACTTAGAGATGAGTCCACACTCCCTCTAGATCCAATTCAGTTCATTCAAGTAGGTGGGCACGGCATCCTTGATCCACCAGGTGACCCTGGCGCTGAATGGTTTTTTAATGGGCTAATCGCAGAGATCGTAGTGTTTGATAGTATTTTGGGTAATGACCCTAGTAAAGGGGCTTATGGAGCCGTAGGGAACTACCTCCAGAGAAAATACGGAATATCTGGAACTGCCTCTAAATAAAAAGCTAATCCAAGATAACCTTCACTTCCTCAGAGGCGTGAACTCCGCATTTGGATCTCTGAAAATTGACGGATCCAATAACGCTTCACCTTCCTCTAACCGCTTCAGGATACCATCCACAAACACTTCATCTCCTACCTTACAACTCTTAGCCATTTTCTTGAACTTACCGAAACGGCACTCTATACCATGCTGAAGGAATACCTTTGGCTCGCCAGGCCCGATCAATACTTTAGTCACTGTTCCTTTGACTGTAATTTTTTTACCTAAATAAGCCTCTCCATTCGCAAACAAATCCTTTTCAAGGAATTGCTCAGCAGGTTGCCCATAATCCATTATCCATCCCTGACACCCTGCCAATAGGATTGCCGCACAATTGATTAAAAATAATCTTAATCTCATTAATTGATGAAGGTTTTCTGAGAGATCATTAGACTAGTCTAATCTTCTTTTCAAAGAAATGTTAGGAGGGGGAAGAAACTAAATTCTTAACATCTACTTCTCTAGGCTCTTTAAATCTCCATCACCTGTCAATTTTCCTTCGAGCAACCATGATAGATTAAAACGAACAATATGCGCCCCTTTAAAAGGGTCATGCTCGTAGTGAAGATAAATCCAGCCTTCAGAAACTGTTCCAGTACGGCCCACGGATAATGAGGAATAACCACTGCGGCCAGAATCAACGAGCCGCTTGATTGGCCATGTTTTACCTGCATCTAGACTCGCCCACACCGTCACTCGCTCTCGTTGCGAAGCATCAGTATCAAGATTACTAAAGATAATAATATCTTTGTCTTTTGAAGGGATTCGGGTCATGCCCGCCATACACCCGTAGGCTCGACCCTGATCTCCGTCTGGTAAAGCATTCACAATTTTCCATTCCTTCCAAGTCTCCCCGCTATCAAAGCTCCATGCCTCTCGTCGACGGCGATTGTTTGGTCTTTCCGGCCAATGAACTCTAGAATTGTAATAGATACGTCCATCGGAAAGTTCAACAAGAGCCGCTTCACCCGTCCCCTTTTCGGGAAATGGAGTGCTCGTCTTCCAAGTTTTACCTCCATCATCACTATAAACAGCATTAGTGTACTGCTTAGACCACT
>JAAZZC010000260.1 GCA_014239335.1 Verrucomicrobiales bacterium | reverse complement strand
CGGTTAGCCATCTTGATCCTACGTCAAAGAGAGTCCCGGACCAAGACCCGAATCATCCTTGTCAGCACCGAGTTGTATTGAGGAAAATAGAGTATGCTTGCCAAACCGTCGAAAGCCGATGGACTGTCCTTCCTGAAAATTCATCGCACCTGTGTTTAAATAATTTTCACCCAATAAATCATGCGAAGAGAGCCTATTGTCCAAAGTCACAACGTCAACGGAATCAACTGCGACGAATTTTCAGGAACCACAGGTGTTTTGATGAGGGGATGGTAATTTAAGCCATTTACACCCAAGATGTTGTAAAATGGCTCCAGAGGTTGGACTTGAGCCGTTCCTGTCACTCATTACCAACATGTTACAATAATGGTCTATTACTAATCAAGCGTAATCTCCTACTACTAGCGCGTACTCACTTCGTACACCCCTTGCACTTTCCCTGGCAGTTTGTAATAGCTGGAAAGAAGAACTGTATCCCTCTACGATTTAACATTTGGTGTATGAAATCTTCCAAATTTTAGTTCGCTGCCAGGGATTATACCTAATAGAATCGAATGACATGGCGAAGGATTGCCTATACTCAGGAATCTTGATGGATTTTTACAATGCGGATTTATTTAGATAATTGCTCTTTAAACCGACCATTCGACAGCCAAAAGCAACTGAGGATTCGGTTAGAAACGGAAGCAAAACTGGCCATTCAGGAGAAAATATCTCAGGGTGAATTTGAGTTGGCTTGGTCGTATGTGATCGATTTTGAAAACACCGCTAACCCATATCAAGAGCGAAGAGAGGTTGTTTGGCTTTGGAAATCCAAAGCCTGTATCGATGTAGATGAATCTGATCAAATTTTAGATTTGGCAGAGCGGGTTAGTTCGCTGGGATTGAAGAATAAGGATAGTTTGCACATCGGATGTGCTATTTTCTCTAAATGTGATTTCTTCGTTACAACCGATGATGGAATCTTGAGGTTAAGCAATGACATTCAGCAAATCCAAATTAGAAACCCTATTGATTTTGTAAGGGAGATATTCAATGAAGACTGACACTGAGATTCGTAGTGATGGGGTTAAAGCGCTTACTGATTCGCTAGGCGAAGTCGAGGCGGAACGATTTGTCTCCCTGCTACTGAGGGAGCCTTTTGATTATACGCGCTGGCAAAAATCATTGTTTCCTGAAAAATCCATCAAAGAAATCAGTAAAGCCGCAATGGAATTAAGAAGGAATTCTGGAACGTAGGAGGCTGTTTTCTTTCCTGAATATTCATCGAACCAGTGTTTATGCGACTTTTCTTGTGTATTGATGATGCAATCCGCCAACTTTCCGAAGAGCTATGACGGTGCTTCCGTCATCAACTGTGAATTGGGGTGACGTTGCCCAAGTAACCCAGTCCACTTTTAGATTTTCTTTCCAATATCCCAATCCAGATGATCGAGAAAAAGAAGGTGAACACCTGTCGGAATGAAAGTCTGGTGCTTCCGTCATCAACTGTGAATTTGGAATGCGATTCCCATATAACTCATCCAACATTTTAAATTTGATTACAGTTGCCTCATCAAGATCATTGAGAAAAGGAAGGTGAAGACGTCACGGAATGTAAATCGGCGATTTACCAGACCAGCTTGCATGGCAGGGGTGCGAGTTTCAGAACCAAATTTCAAAGCTCGATGCGGTCTCAGAAAGTTGTAATGGCATCTGAGAATATCCAATTGCTTCTCCAAAAATCCCTCAAACCGAGCAAAGCATGTTGTTCGTCTGGTCAGGAATGAAGTTGATTGTCGGATCGTCAGATTGAGCCGTTCGATGAAGGAAGTGTTGAGCGTTTCGGAATCCTCTGAATTGAGGAGCGCTTTTTCGAAATTCCGTTTGTCACCTATGATCATTCTGCGATCCACTTTGGTGACACGATCATTTCTTCGTGTCTTGATGACTTGGGCATAGAGGAGTTTTCCAAAACACTTGCGAATAGCTCGCTCATAAAACCTATATCCATCGGTGATGATGAGCGGAATG
>JAAZZC010000141.1 GCA_014239335.1 Verrucomicrobiales bacterium | reverse complement strand
TTCACCCGAACATTCAAACTATGATTAGACTTACGATTGGATTTTTTCCGAGACCCAAAACTGAAACGAGATTTTGAATCTTTTCTTTTGTTTCTTCTACTCATCATTTTTCATGTAAATTTATTTATTTCTTTCTTAACAACATTGATAGCTCAGCGATTTGTTGACAAAGATCTCCAAATTCAATTCCGTTAGCTTTCGCCGCTTTAGGTAAGAGACTAGTTTCAGTCATCCCCGGAATAGTATTCACTTCCAAAACGTATGGGGTCCCATCTTCAGAAAGAATAATGTCAACTCTGGAATATATCTCCACGCCAAGAGCCTTGTGCGCTTCAATTGCAAGCTCTTGCACACACCTAGTCGATTCCTCATCAAGATCAGCAGGACAAAAATACTCACTTCCTTCACCCCCACCTAGCCAAGGATATTTATTCTTGGTATCATAAAATCCTGAAAGAGGCTGAATATGAACTATAGGCAATGCCTCTCCATTCAAAATACCAACAGTCAATTCTTTCCCATTAATAAATTCCTCAACAAGTATAATGTCGTCGTATTTTGCAGCATCCTCAATCGCTTCAGATATGGAGTAAGAGTCCCTTATTATATGAACACCGACACTAGACCCTTCCTTTGGTGGCTTTATAACAAAAGGCGGAGTCAAAGAAGGCAACGGCCCATCACCTTTAGAAACAAATTCAAAGAGTGGAGTGTTCACGCCATTTTCCACAAAACATTTTTTGCTTAGCCCCTTATCAAAGGCAAGTTCACTACTCGTTGCCCCTGCCCCCGTATATGGAACTCGTCGTTCATTAAGGATTCTTTGCAGAGATCCATCTTCACCAAACGTTCCGTGAATTAAATTAAAGACAAGATCGACTTCATCATTTACCTCAAAGTTCTGATCCTCGATGCAAAGTTCTATGACCGTTGCCCCTTTATCGGACAATGACTGGGACACGCTTTTTCCTGATGCTATTGAAACTTCCCGCTCATTGCCGGGACCTCCCATCATCACGGCTATTGTCTTATCACTAAATGACATGTTTTGTGTTTTTATTTATTCTTAAAATTTCAATTTCTCCTGCCCAATAATCTGCACTTCAGTTTCGAGATCAATTGACCTCTCTGCCTTAGCCTTGATCTTAATCTCTTCAATAAGAGATATTACATCTTCAGCTTTTGCACCTCCATCATTCACAATGAAATTTCCATGAACATCAGAAACTCTTGCTGCACCAACCTTAGTATTTTTCAATCCAAGTTCTTCTATGAGTTGCCCGGCAGAAACATCAATAGGATTCTTAAAAATACATCCAGCACTTGCAGCAATTGGTTGAGTTTTTTTCCTCTTTTCCATCGATTCACGAATCCGATCGTCTATGATCTTGACATCATCCTTAGTTCCTTTGAGGACTGCTGAAACTGCATAATTCTCATTAAGCTGAGGAACGTTCCGGTATTTACTCTCAAAATCTTCAACCATTTTCTCATGAAGCTCTCCCTCTGAATTTAGATATTTTATAGTAAGAACTTGATCAAAAGTTTCAAAACCCATCGCCCCCGCATTCATCCTCAACCCACCACCAACATTACCAGGGATACCTTCCATCCACTCAAATCCACTAATACCATTAGCTTTAGCTATATTACTAACTTTTTTATATCGTGCTCCTACTCCAGCCGTAACAATATTTCCGGAAACTCTGACTTCTTCAAATTCTCCGCCTGAAGGACGTATCACCGCCCCTGGAATACCCCCATCACATATGAGCAAATTGGAACCTCTACCCACTACCCTAACTTGAATTCCTTTGTTGAAAAAAAAATTTAAAGATTTAGCAAAAGCCTCAATACTTACCGGTTCAATCCAATACTGTGCAGGGCCACCAATTTTGATTGTAGTGTGACGACTCATCGGTTCATATAGCCTACATTTAGTCTGCGGATCATCTAATTCACGTCGCAACTTATCTAAAATCTCTAAGTCACGAGCAAGCACAGTGCCCACTTCATGAATATTACCTGCACCTAAGGTTAAAATGGTATCTCCACATGAAAGAGCAGCGCCAATGTTGAGATGCGCCGTTTTTAAATCAGGAACAGAACAAGCATTCTGGTGACCGTCCTCACGAACTGCCCTAACAACTGCTTCACAGTTAATATCATCAATTGGCTTCTCTCCGGCAGGATATATATCGGTAACAAAGACCGCATCAACTTCTCGGAACGCCTTAGCAAACTCATCCATCATGAGCTGTGTTCGGGTATAGCGATGAGGCTGAAATACGCAGACAAATCGTTCTGGGTTTAACTGCTTTGCCGTCGCAATAGTTGCTTTAATTTCTGTTGGGTGGTGACCATAATCATCGACGATTGAATAATTAGCCGAACGATACAAAACATCGAATCTCCTCTTTGCGCCTCTAAACTCTCTCATCGCATTAGAGATATCTGAAAAATCCACTCCAAGTTCTGTGGCAAGAGCTATTACGCCTAGCCCATTTAAAACATTGTGCTTCCCAGGAACTCCTAAAGTAACTCTCCCAATTAAATTTCCATGCACAAAAACGTCAAAGTCGGTACTGCCCTCACGCATCTCACAAACTTTTGCACAAAAGTCATCACTGCTTTTCCAACCATACGAAATCACATTTCTACGGGAACTACAAAGAGATGATGATTCTGAATCGTTTGAACAATATATAATCTTTTTTAGTGCTGAATCTAAAAATTGATTGAAAACGCTCCGAATACCAACAATCCCATCAGTGTAATGATCAAGATGGTCTTCTTCCACATTTAATAAAACTGCATAATCAGGATTAAACTGAATTAAGGATCCATCACTCTCATCTCCTTCTGCAATAAAATGATCACCATCTTCGCTCCAATAAGCATTATTACCGAGGACAGGAACTTCTGCTCCAACATAATGCGAAGGATTTAATTCTCCGGCTTGCAACACTTTAGCAGCTAATGCAGAGGTCGTTGTTTTACCGTGCGTGCCTGCTATCACTATACTTTCCTTTTGTGACATTATAGAAACCAGAGCTTCAGCTCGCCTTAGCATTGGAACACCCGCTTCGATTGAAGCATCATAAACAACATTACCTGGCTTAATTGCCGAAGAAAATATCACCAACTCAGATTCTTGTATCACCTCAGGAACATGCGGACAATGAAAACTAAGCCCAACCCTCTCAAGGCGATCTGTTTCTTTTGTTGATACCTTATCAGAACCACTAACTCGATGACCAAGGCTTAATAACAATGAAGCTAAACCACTCATGCCAGAACCAGCAACTCCAATGAGGTGTATCCTCATTGGAAATTTAGCACCTGAGTGCAATCTGTCTGACCATTTATTTTTCACTTAGGGCTTAGCTGTATTTGTTCACATATATTTTCCGCCGCGTCAATGACTGCCATCTTTCTCATTGCAGAACTCATTTTTTCATAAGTGTCATTACTACTATCTAGCAATTGACTCAAAACATTGGTCAATTCACTGGAATTCATCTCTCTCTCTTGCTTTAAAAATGCAGCACCCACTTCACTATAAACAAGCGCATTGAGCGTTTGATGGTCATCAGTTGCGTAAGGGTATGGTACCAATATTGAGGGAATTCCGTAACTGGACAGTTCAGCAAGACTAGAAGCTCCCGATCTAGCAATGGCAACGTCACAAGCAACATATGCAAATTGCATTTTATCACAGAAGGGTGCGACATAAGATTTAATTTTAACACCTTCGTATAATGAACGTACTCTATCGTAATCGGCTGGGCCTGTTATATGAATTACCTGTACCCCTAAGTCCTTAAAATTACTCAGTGACTTTATTATAATAGAATTTATACCATAAGCTCCTTGGCTACCCCCTATCACTAGTAATGTCTTTTTCTCAGTACTAAGGTTAAAATGTTCAATGGCTTGGTTCCTGTCGCAAGATTCTTTCAACGTTCCTCTTAGAGGAGTGCCCACAACTTCAACATTCTTACCCGGAAAGTGCTGTCGGCATGATTCTAAACCCAATAAAACAGTATCAGCCCAGCGGGAAGCGACGCGGTTTGCTTTTCCTGGATAAGCATTTGATTCATGAATAAATGTCTTAACTCCCACTTTTTGACCAGCCATTAGGGCCGGAAGAGATGTGAATCCCCCCATCCCAAGAACAGCATTGGCCTCAGAATCCCTTATAAGTTTCTTACAAAAAAAATAACTTTTAATATACCTAAAAACAAAACTTAACATTTTTGGTGAATATATTTTGGGCATACCAATTGAAGGTAATGAAACATATTCGAGTTGTTTATGATTTTGAATCGCTATCTCATCAATTTCTTTCTCAGAAATAATAAGCAAAGGATCTCCACCTGCATTCAATAAACACTCAGCTACCGCAATGCCAGGAAACAAATGTCCCCCTGTACCACCACAAGCAATAACAACACGGACACTCATTATTTATTTTATATCCTCGGCGTTACTCTTGACCCGTTAAAAAGATCTGCGTCAGGATCTTGTATGGGCGCATGGCCCTGCCGATAGATATTTAAAAGGATTCCAATTGCAGCTAAACTAAACAATAAATTAGATCCTCCATAGCTAACAAATGGAAGCGGCAATCCTTTATTAGGCATTAAACCAGTAGTAACACCTATGTTTATTATTGCTTGTAAGGATATTAATGTCACAAGGCCAAATCCAAGAATCTTACCAAAACGGTCAGGGGCAGAGCTCGCTATAGATGCACCAAATATTAGCACCATAACAAAAGCTAAAACTACTGATAATGTTGCGACAGCTCCAAGCTCTTCCCCAATCATAGGAAATATAAAATCTGTATGAGCATAGGGCATATACATGAGTTTCTCTCGACCCTCACCAAGACCAAGACCAGTAACACCTCCTTCACCCAAAGCCAATTGGGCACGCCATTGTTGCAATCCAAATCCAGTCTTATGGGCTTCTAAATCGAGAAACGCAACAAACCTCTGAAGTCGGTTGGAATTCATAAGAACTGCAAACCCAAGAACGACTAGAGAGCAAATTCCACTACCCAGAAAAAAACGAATATTAACACCTCCCACGAGAAGTATTATCAATGATGCACATGTAAGCAATGCAGCAGTCCCCATATCAGTTTCGAACCCAATCAGGAATACAGGAATAAGAACAATTAATACTGGATAGATAAAACCGAACCGCACTTCACTTATTCTATCTTTGTATTTTGAGCACCAGCCAGCCAACACAAAAACTACTGCAATTTTTGCTAATTCCGAGGGCTGTATACGGGCAAAATCAAAACCAAAATTACTTAGACCTATCCATCTAGATGACCCGTTTGCAGGCTGAGCAAAGGGAGAAACAAAACACAGTATCAACAAAAACAAAGACACTGAAAACCATACCCACTGAGTACGGTTCCAGAAATGATAATCAATTGAAGATGTGACAGCGCAAACAATTATCCCCAATCCCAACCAAACGATTTGCCTGTGAATGTCATGGTAAATATCTACTCTGTCAGCAATAAAAACACTTGTGCTAAGCAACATCACTACGCCTAAGACGAGCAATGCCACGATTGAAAAGACAAATATCTGTAAGCTTTTTTCTCCCATAAAAATGAAGAATTACAATCCTTTATGGTAACAACAAAGTCTTCCCTATACCCAAAGTTCTAGGATCAAGTCCTGGGTTTAATTTTAATATTGAATCAACACTAACATTATACTTTCTCGCGATTCCGTAAAGTGTATCACCCGAGGATATAGTATGAGACGAAGCAATTACTTGTTGCTGCAATCGATTAGCTGAGACAATAAAATCGTTCGTTGATATCTCTTTTACGATCTTAAGCTGTCTAACTGAATTAGTTGTAGAAACGGGAATGGCTCGAGGAACTGGTTCGTCTGTACTTACTGGAGGAACTGATGATAACAATTGGAACCCATCATCAATGTCTTCCAATGTTTTATCTGTTGTTATTTTTTCAGCATTTCCTACCGGATTTGTTTTAGATACTGGCAAAGCATTCAAGGAGATATAATCCTCATTTCCCCGTTGAGGTGCTATAGGCATGGGTAATTCTCCACCCTTATTAACAACCAACTTCAACTTAGGAATCCGCAACACTCTTCCAGCTACCAAAGGGTGCTCTTCATCAATTAAATTCTCTGCTAATAATTCAGTTCTAGAAATCTTATAAGATTCAGCAATCGCTCGAATACTATCTCCACTACGCACAGTGTACCGCTCTGACCCGCTGTTCTTTTCTACATCCGGTTGCTTCTCAGTTAAAGTTTCCTTAGTGATTTCTTTGGAAAGAACTTTATCGTCTCCCCGCTCGGGATTCATTACTGATTTAGTCACGGCCTTCGGTTTAAACATTTCAAATGCTAATATCCCGCCAACCGCAACCACATGAAGGATCAAAACAACAACAAATGCTCTCGAAAGTTTTATATTAGGAACTTCAGAATGCCATTTCTCATCAGAATTTGAATCCGAACTCGATCTACGAGTTCTCGCAAAAACATCCAGCCAATTATGCACCTTGCCATTACTATCTGTTTGTCTGTTTTTATTACTCATAATTTATTTTTGTTTTATTTGTTTTTCTACAGCTGCTTTAAATAAATCTCCTCTTTCCTCATATCCGGAAAACATATCGAATGACGACGTTCCCGGTGAAAACAAAACTGTGCTTGCGCCCTTTGCTAATGATCTCCCCAAATTCACTGCTTCATCGATATCTTCACTTAGCCTACAATCAACTTGTCCCGCCCAATTTTCAGCTATCTCGAAACGCGTTTCTCCGATTAGAATCGCATACTTAACGCGCCTTGATACTGAATCAGCAACATCCACAAATGACAGCCCCTTATCCTTCCCACCTGCAATCAGAACAATGTCATCCTCCGATTCTGACAACGACCTTAATGCACTTTCCATCGCATGAAGATTAGTGGCCTTAGAATCATTAACATAATCAACTCCATCAATTGTCGCGACCAACTCACATCTATGCTGAGGAGCAGTGTAATCTGAAAGCGAATCTAAAATTGAATTGATTGAATACCCTTTAATTTGAGCAACGGCAGTTGCTGCCATTAAATTCTCAGCATTATGGGTTCCTCTGAGCTTAGTTTGTTGAAGGCTAAATAATGTATCGTCCCCGCAAACAATATTGCCTTGATTAAGGCTATAATTTCCTGATTCCTGATAAGCTGAAAATGTTACTGTCTGAGCCGTAAGTCCTTGCAGTTCATCTTTATCATTTATTACAGCCCAGTCCTTCTCATTCTGGTTAACAAATAACCTCATTTTTGCAGACTTATATTCATCAATTCCTGAATATCTATCCAAATGGTCTGCAGCAAAATTAGTCCACACTGCCACGCTTGGATGAAATTCGCTGATGGTTTCTAATTGGAATGAACTTATTTCCAAAATTACAGACGAATAGCATATTGAATCGCAAACAATATCTGCTAAGGGTCGACCATAATTACCACCTGCCACTGCTGTCTCTCCGCACCCATTTAATATTTTATCTATTAATTCTACAGTTGTAGTTTTACCATTTGTTCCGGTAACCCCGATTATTGCAGACGAACAAAACGGGTAAGAAAATTCCATTTCTCCAATGACTCGAACTCCTGAGTCTGTGAATTGAGTCGCTATTTTCCAATCAAGGCTTATGCCCGGACTAATGATAGCAAGTGCATATTTTCTAGGGTCAGCGCATACCGCGTCATCTCCTATTGCAATTTGACACCCCTCAGAGCCTAACTCCTCCGCTCTACCCCTAAGGTCTGATGAGTTATCTGTATCAAAAATACAAACATTAGCACCTTCGCGTAATGCTAACCTTGCTGCCGCCATTCCGCTCTGGCCGCATCCTAACACTGCAATATATGTTCCTTTGTATTTCAGATTACTACCTTAATTTTAATGTTGCCAAGCCAATGAGCGCACAGAGAAGTGAAAGAATCCAAAATCGGATAATCACCTGGCTCTCATGCCACCCCTTAAGTTCAAAATGGTGATGTATCGGAGACATTCTAAAGAGCCTCTTTCCTCGAACCTTAAAACTGAGCACCTGAAGAATAACGGACATTGCCTCCATTACAAAAACGCCACCAATCACTACGAGTAAAATTTCGTGTTTTGAGCATATTGCTAAAGTCGCAAAAGCTCCCCCCAAAGCTAAGGATCCGGTGTCCCCCATAAACACTTTTGCAGGATGACAATTAAACCATAAAAACCCTAACCCAGCCCCCACCAACGCTAGACATACAATAGTTAGCTCTCCCGCAAATCTGCTATGAGGAATTAGTAAGTATTTTTCACCTAATTGTTGATTGCCAACTAGATAACAGATCGCAGCATAGGCTAAAGCCACGGATATAGAGCATCCAATTGCCAATCCATCCAATCCATCAGTCAAATTTACCGCATTAGAGCAGCCCACAATAATCAATACAAAGAAAGGCAAACAAAAGATGCCCATATCTTGTATTAGGGAATCTTTATTAAAAGGCACATATAACTCACGGATATATTTTGAAGTTTCTGGATTTAAATATAAATACAACCCCGCGATCAGTGACACTAGAACTTGAAGCATCAGTTTATTCTTAGCACTAATACCTTTAGAATTATTCTTTTTCACTTTTTGGTAATCATCCCAAAACCCAACGAGACCTAAGCCTATAAAAACAACAACCACGGCCAATACGAGTGGATTAGACAATCGCGCGAACAATAAGACGCTGATCATAACAGCCACTACAATAATCACACCTCCCATCGTAGGGGTGCCAGCTTTAGAATCATGAAGTTCGGCCAATTTATGAACCTCATCAGCACTCCTTATCGGTTGCCCCATCTTCATTGCAATAAGGCGTCGAATTAAATAGGGGCCTATTAGTAACGTTATACAAAATGAACAAATGCACGCAACTCCAGCCCTAGAAGTGATGTATCGTAGCAACTGCACATCAACACCCGCAGTCTCTTTCAAATAATCGTATAACCAAGGAATCATGAAATATCTAAATTACTTATTACATTCTCCATTGCAGAGGAGCGGCTCCCCTTAATCAGAATTAAATCACCCGAACAAGCCTCGGTATTAATAAATTCTGCGCATTCTTTGTGTTTATCAAAAAACTGAGAATGCCCTTTATTACCTTTCCTAGCGCCCTCATTTACTTGGACTGCCATTTCTCCAACACTAAGAACAAAATCAATTCCCAAATCAACTGCTTCGGCCCCAATCTTCCGATGTTCCGATTCTGATATCTCACCAAGCTCAGCCATTCCTCCAATGACAGCAAACCGACGACCATTACAGTTCATCTCGGCAAGGCATTGAATGGCCGCCAGAGTTGAGTCAGGGTTCGCATTATATGTATCATCAATAATAACAACACCTCCAAATTCGCGTTTCTGCAGCCTTCCTCCACTCAACTTGGCTTCACTTAGGCCTTGAGTAATAACGTCAAGAGGCAATCCTTCATTCACACCAATCGCAACCGCCATCAGCGCATTAAGAACCATATGCCTTCCAGGAACTGGTAAAAATGCTTCTTCTCGCTGCCCATTTACATCTATTACAAAACTTACTGATGTACTTTCAATGGCTATATCATAGGCCCTGATATCTGCATCTCCAAACCCAACGCTCACTGTTCTTACCTGAGTCCTTTCCGCTATTGATTTCGAATAGGAATCCTCAGCATTAAGAACCACAAACCCCTCTCCAGTTACACTCTCAGCAAGAGATCCCTTTTCTATAGCTATAGATTCGCGCGAACCCATAGTTTCAATATGTGCAACTCCAACATTAGTAATCACTCCAATGTCTGGTCTCGCTATATCAGCCAATAGAGCAATTTCTCCAGGATTGCTCATTCCCATTTCCCAAACACCAAAATCATGCTGGTCATCTGCCTCTAATACTGTGAGAGGAAGGCCTATATGGTTATTATAATTGCCGGCAGTAGCGCTTACATAAAATCTTTCACTTAAGACAGAATATATAAAATCCTTTGTCGATGTCTTACCGTTACTTCCTGTTATTCCAACGCCAGTTAAATTTAGTGATTTTCTGTAATTTTTAGCAAATTCTTGTAACCCACTTAACGTATCTCTCACCACGATGACTGGGGTTCTGGAATTTACATTCAAATCAACACCCTCCTCAACCATCACTGCAACCGCGCCATCGGTAAAAGCCTCCTGAACAAAATCATGACCATTAAAAGAATCCCCCTTCAACGCAATGAATAGGTCTCCTTCTTTTACTCTCCTACTATCAGTAGACACAGAATGAACGAGCAATTGCTCGAAAGATGAATCAACAACTCCTTTAGAATAAGCAGCAACATCAGATAAACTTAAGTCTCTCATCTCCTCCGAAACTCCTCCTCCCCTTCAGTCTCACCTCTATTCTCTCGCTCTAATTTATCTTTTTCGTATTGCTCTCTTTTTTCACGAACCATATCCGCAAAAACATGATCACGATCACTGAGCATCTGCCCGGCAATTATACGATCGTCAAATGCGAATCTCTTCCCAGAAACTTCTTGATACGTTTCATGGCCTTTACCTGCAATTAAAAGTATATCACCGGGAAGTAGATATGATACACCTAAAGCGATAGCTTCCCGCCGATCCTCAACAATTTCATAATGTGTCCCCTCGAATCCTGATTCAATTTCGCTTATGATCTGGGATGGAGATTCACTCCGAGGATTGTCTGATGTGATAATTGCATAATTAGCAATGCGCGCCGCAACATCACCCATTTGTGCCCTCTTGGTAGTATCTCGATCACCTCCACAACCAAAAATAACAATGAGCCGTCTAGGATTAAGTTCTTCTAATGTCGACAAAGCATTGCTTAATGCATCAGGTGTATGAGCATAATCAATATAAACATCGAATGGCCTCCCCTCTGAAACGATCTCTAACCTGCCTGGTATTTGAGGTAAATCCGCAATATTAGATATAGTCTCACGAACATTCATCCCCATACCAATTCCCGCAACAAGAGCTGCCAAAGCATTATATACATTAAACTTTCCAATGAATGGAATGCTTGCCCTAAAATGCCTTCTACCGACTTCAAGTTTAAAGTCTGTACCTTTGCGCGTCTGACGCAAATCAACGGCTCTATAATCAGCTCCAAAACCTATTCCATAGGTCAGCGTCTTTAATTTCTTATTCTTATTATATCCAATTATCTTTTTTCCCCACTCATCATCATAATTAACAATAGCAACTTTCTTTGCCTTGGTCTCACAAGAAGCAATCTGGTCAAATAATTCACGCTTTGCCTGATAGTACTGATCCATACTTTCATGGAAATCCAAATGGTCCCTACTGAGATTAGTAAAGATCCCAACATCAAACTGAACATGAGCCGTGCGCTTTTGAACTATTCCATGCGAAGAAACCTCCATGACTGCTGCAACGCATCCATTAGACAACATTTCAGATAAGTAGGACTGTAATTCAGGCGCCTCAGGAGTTGTATGAGTCACTACCGGCTCTTCTTTTGATCCAGTCTTGTAACTAACTGTACCCAGCAAGCCGCACCTTCTCTGACCTCTCTCTAAGAGATGATATAACAAAAATGCAGTGGTCGTTTTACCATTAGTCCCAGTGACTCCGGCAATTTGCATTGTATTAGATGGACAAGCATTAATCATATCTGACATCACAGACATGGCATATCTCCCATCCGGAACTTTAACCCAAGGCACATCTAACCCACAATCATCCACCTCCGCAACGATCCCAGATGCTCCTGACTTAACTGCAGACTCAATGAAATCCATCCCATCTGCATTTTGACCTTTCAGTGCAAAAAATAGGGATCCTTCTAATGATCTCCTTGAGTCATAACACAATGTTTGAATTTCAGGATCATCAGAGCCCGTAAGAACTGCCCCGTGAATACTTTCTGTAAGTTTACTTAATTTCATTAATCCACTAATCAATTAAGTTGCTTTGTAATACCTGCCCCGTGAACGGGCCCAATGATCGCGTTGCTTTCCTAGGATCAATTCCCATATAAGGCATCGCCGCAGCAGCAATCTTCGAGAAAATTGGCGCTGCTACTGTGCCTCCATATCGAGAACCCTTATTTTGCGGATCATCAACAACAATAATTCCTGCTAAACGCGGGTTCTCCGCAGGAAGAAACCCCATGAAAGAAACCACATAACGTCCCTCGTGGTAGCCTTGATTACGTGGGTCCTTAGGCTTATATGCTGTGCCAGTTTTTCCAGCAACATTAAAGCCATCAACCTGAGCCCTCGTGCCCGTGCCTCCTTTTGAGACAACTGCCATTAAGGCATTCCTCACTTTATTTGCGGCTCCTTCATGTATAACTCTACGAATTTTTTTTGATTGGGACCTGTACAGGGTCAATCCATCTTGTGAAGTAATTCTCTGAACGATCTGGGGCTGGTATAGAGTTCCCCCATTTGCAATGACACAAAGAGCATTGACCATCTGAAGCGCCGTAACATCGACCTCATATCCCATTGCTATTCGTGACAATGAAGTCTTACTCCACCCCTTTGAATCTGGCCGAGTGACCGTTCCCGAAGACTCAGCAGTGAGCTCCACTCCGGTCCTTCTAGTAAATCCAAAATCTTTAATGTAGCTATGAAATGTGTGCCGCCCAATTTTCTTTGTCAGCATATAAACTCCTATGTTACTGGACTTAGCAAGGATCTCTTCCGCACTCAAATAACCGTATGCCCGATGATCCCTCAGCGTAACGCCTGACTCCCGATATCGCCCGTTATAACAGAAGAAATTTGAATCTGGTGTTATAATCCCCCTATCAAAAGCTGCAGCCAAAGAAACAATTTTGAATGTTGATCCTGGTTCATAGCGGTCAGCGACTGGGTGAATCTTTCTGACTCCTTCCCGAGTAAACTGATTGAATTGCGGCCTACTAGCCATCGACAATATTTCTCCAGTTCCTGGATCCATGAAAACGGCCATGATTTTCTCTGGGGCATACTCGCGAACGGCAAGCTCTAACTGTTGCTCAACTATATTCTGAAGCCCCATATCTATCGTTAATTCCACATTGGATCCATTAATTGGCTGCACCTCTTTACTGTATTCCGAAAGAACTTCACTGGACCGACGTGTCCGCTCAACGAGTCTATATCCTGGCACCCCTGCTAATTGTGTATTCAAGGTCCTCTCAATGCCTTCCCTGCCAACATTTTCGGCATCAGTATATCCAAGGACTTGGACTAGCCTTCCAGTCTTTGGATAATATCTACGCATCGAATCCTCGAAACGAAAACCTCCGATCTTGCGTTCTCTCATCAACTCCTTGACCTTTTCTGCATGAATGAAATCTAGTGATCGAAAAATAACAACGCGGTCCCTCCCGTCATTATTATTAACAATTTCCTGAAGGACGCCCTGCTTAATACCAAGCGTTTGATTTAACAGACTTTCAGCAAGAATAATGAAGAGCTCCTTCACCTCCTTTGAATTGTAGCGTTGAGATATTTCTCTCACGCTCACCTCCTCAGAAGCTGCAACCGCTCGTCGACAAACATGAATATCTTCCAGATGATACCTATCAGCGATAACATCTCGAACGTGCTGATTTTGCACTAATGATTCACCGTTTCTATCATAAATCTGGCCACGAGATGCCGGTAAAACTGTTTTGGCCATTCTCTCGGCCTTAGCAATTTCTGAAAATCGCTCATGCCCAACAATCTGGATGTATACAATCCTTATCGACAACACACTAAATGCAATGACGAGAATCAAAGTAACAAAAAAACTGCGCTTATGGAGCGAATTACTATCCACCTGGTCTGTCTATATCAATAAATGTAATTTCTGTATCAGCGTTAATTTTCACCGCTGCTGAAGTTGATGACTGTGCTTTTCTAGCCCTTATAATGTGACTGTTAGTTATAGGAATAAGTTTACTGTTATAATCCTTAAGAGCATTTGATAATGCTCTCCTATCTCGAAGCGTTTCGACCCTCAGACCTACTGTCTGAACTTTCTTTTCCTGGAGCTTTATTTCACTCAATAGGGCACGCCTCACATCGCTTCGTTCAACGTGAGCATTCTTTATCATCACGAACGCACAAGCCGTTCCGGCCACTATGAATCCTATAATGATTAGAGAACACAACGATCCAACCTTAAGTCTCCGTTGATACTTTTTGCGTCTCTCGTTCATTTCACTAATTAGGGCTGAACTTCTATTGGCAATCTCTCTGCCACTCGAAGACGAGCACTTCGGGCCCTTGGGTTAGTTTTTACCTCATCCTTTGAAGGGATAAGTCCTTTCTGCATGACTAATTTAAAGCAGTAATTCGGATTAGATCTTGGCTCTGGCCACTCAGGCCGATCAATCTTAGATTTACTACATCGTTTTAGATAGGACTTAACAATCCGATCTTCTAACGAATGAAAAGAAATCACTACTAGTCGCCCACCAGGACGAAGCCATTGAGGAATCTCAGCCAACGCTTCTTCGAGCACTCTAAGCTCATTATTTACCGCTATCCGCAAAGCCTGAAATACTCTTGTCGCCGGATGTTTTTTTCCTCTTCTCGGCAAAATAGATTCAACAAGACTCGCAAGGTCGGTAGTACATTCAAAAAACTTATCTTTGCGACGCTCAATAATTGCAGATGCGATCCGACGAGAGGCCCTTTCCTCTCCATACTCATAAAAAACACGAGCAAGTTCTTCTTCGGGGCAATTATTTATCAACTCAGCTGCAGTGACTTCTGCGTCCGGATCCATTCTCATGTCTAGTGGGCCCGGCTTATTAAAAGAAAAGCCCCTATCAGCATCATCGACCTGGTGAGAAGAAATACCTAAATCAAGAATGAGTCCATCTAATCCACTGATCCCTATAGTTGAAAGAATTTCACCAAAGTCACGGAAATTACCCTGAATCGCCCCAAACTTATCATCATAATGACTTAGACGAGCGCGGGCAAAAGAAAGTGCAGCAGGGTCCTGATCCAATCCAATCACTTTTGCGCCCTTGCTCAACAACTGCTCTGAATGGCCTCCTCCCCCTAAAGTAGCATCTAAGAATAGCTTGCCAGGTTCGGGTTCCAAGTAATGAGTTGCTTCGTTTAGGAGAACAGATTCATGATAATCTGCCCCTTCTGATCTGTTGAGTTTAAAACGCGAGTTCTCATCCGGAGGCAATGCTCCCGGCGAAAAACTCTGCCTAAAGCCCGCTAAGTTGGGCTTGTTAGGGCAGTCATCTGAAGGCCAATCGTTCAAGTGGTAGAGAGCGTCCTGACCTCCTAGACCGGCCGAACAATATCTGCTGTTGGATAGAAACCTCGGTATGAGTTTCCTCATTTTCTTGATTATGTAGTTTGTGATTTAACAATGACTTATATTCAATTTAGAGGTTCCTAATTTTTGTTTGAGGGGGGTAATGATTAAAATTAGAGGCCAACGCGATCTGCGGTGTTGGCAAAGGAATTTTCTTCTTTGGTCTGATTCTCATGCCAATTCTCCGGTTTCCAGACCTCAATGCGAGAGCCGCCTCCAGCGAGCATGACCTCGCCTCGTAGCCCTAGGCCTGAGCATGTCTCATACGGAAGCACGAGCCGTCCTTGTCTATCGAGGGGACACGGGGTGGCTCTTGAAAATAACTGTCTAACAAATTGGCGTCGAACCGAAGGCTCGACATCTTCTGCTGTTTCTAAATCATTAGCGATTTTCTTTAATTCACTACCTGGTAAAAGAATCAGAAATGGCTGCCTCGGATCAGGGACGGCAAACAACTCCGAAAGCCCTTCAAAACGCCACCGAGCCGGAACGGTCACGCGATGATTGTCGTCCAGCGTATGCTGAACAGTTCCGGCAAATAGCCGAATGTCATTGCTTTCTTTAGAGTTAACCAAAACGTATTGCATTAAGGCTCCTTTTTGCCCCAACGCGCCCCAATCTGCCCCTAAGCACTTATTTGGTCAACGTCAATTTTATGGTAAATCGAATAAAAATAATAATTTTAGAGAATTTTAAAATCTTTAGGGTGATGTCTTGCAATAATGCCCCCAAAAATAGGGTTATTGAACGATATTTTTATAAAATATCTCTATAGCCAAGAAGAACGGCTATTTTTCATTTCAATACTAAGCCGATTTGAAGCGATTAACTCCTTTAAACCAAAATATCCAATGTGGAAATTTATGGCTGCAGCCGACGGATGCGGCCATTGAATGGATTTAATACTAACGTTATGAACTCGGTTGATTCATCGAGAGCAGATCCTAGGTCCGTTTCTCTCATGATTGTAAGCGTCCAATGCTTCTCATCCACTGTGGCCAGATTAGTGGAGCCGTCCGGTCTGAATTCAAAAGCAACGTACTCTGCTGATTTACTTCGCGGTATTTCCATTTCATCTCTCCTAAGAAACTCACTCTCTACCATGCTACTGTATGTTTTTTCAGCAATCACGAATGCTGCAGGAAGCATCTTAACTTCTCCTAGATCATAAGTGTCCTGTTTATGATCCTGGGGATTAGTGATGACCTGCGCTGACTGATAGCTCCGAAACATCTTAGCACTTCCTGGAGACTCAGGGTCCTCGTACTTAAAGAATCTAATTTCGACTGGAGTGTTTTCAGTGATCGACAATTGATGTGATCCGGACAAGAGGGCCTCCAACTCATCAGCCGCTTGCCTAAGCTTGGATCCCTTTAGAGCGGGCCCCATTGCTGGTATAGTGAAAGCCGTAATCACAGCAATGATCATAAGGACTACCAGTACTTCAATGAGAGTAAATCCTCGGTTCTTTTTTTGAACACTTTTCATGGGCACTTATAAATAAACAATTACTTTTGCAAATCCGAATCACTAAACTTAGAAGCCCTTATGCCTACTGTTTCGTGAAACACTCGGTAAGTAATAGGCGGTCTGAAAGAATCTAATTTTTCCTTAAGCTCTTCCAAATCATCATCGTAATCATCGACTTCCTGAAAAAGATTCGGTGGAACCAAATCGCTCGGCAAAGTACCATAAGTTTGTTCGAGACGGAGCGCAGAACGCTCATCCATCGCGACCATGGTAACCTCAATCAGGGGAGGTAACTGATGTTTGGTAGGATCCTTTGCATTTTTTTTCTTCTGATATCTCCGGCTATCATACTCATATTCAGGAGCCAATAAATTTGCTCTTTCAATGGCATTGGAGTTCTTCGGCTCAATAATCAAAGCAATTATATTTTCAGCAATTGGTATAGAGAAAGGCCTGCCACCTTCCGTCGCCTCATCATTAGTAACATCCGGCTTAAACCAGTCCGTGTTGTATCGCGTTTTCAGATCACTGGCGTAGACTTTCAGATTTTCAGTAGGAGGCCTGAACTCCATCAAACGATAACGCTCTCTATCTTGTAAGGTCCCTGAAGGAAAGAACTCAGGAATTTGATCCCTGTCTGTATTGCGCTCAATATAATAGCCCCAACTATTAAGTAAGCTACCAAAGGACTTATTATTCGGATCCACGGAAAAACTAAGAGGGGCCTGAAAAAAGACGCAATGAGTTGGGTAACGACCTGCAGCCAACAAATCTTCTCCTTTTCCACTAAGAAAGTGGAGATCAGACTTTCTCTCATATCCTCTGGGCCTTTGGTTTTGATTGTTCCCAGGATACTGGTAATCGAAGTAAGTATTTAACATCGCCTGGCTGATCCGTCGAGTCATTCCCTCAAAAGCAACCCGCGCTTCCTTAAAAGTAGAAACCCTAGCCTGAGCGTTTGACCATGTTCTCGTCGTAGAATCAAGCATTCTAAAAACGAGCAACATTATAAGAGATAGAACAACCATTGAAACCATTAACTCCAGCAGAGTAAATGCTCGGATCGACGTTAGAATTCTCTTCTTTGAAATATTCATGGCTTGAATTTAATGAGCTTCTTATTTCTTTAGTTGTTAATTTAATAATTTTTTATATATCGTTAGGTTCAATCATCTTTTTCAGTATCAATGATGAAAGTCCAATACGATCTATAGTCTTTTTTTACCCGTTGCTGATTGGCTCCAGAGTCCGGATTGGGATCTTTAAAGTCTGGCTCATCACCCAAAACATTTGAAACCTTTACTACGACCCGCTTCAGGAACTTATTTGCCTGAGCTCCAGGAATCTGAGGATTCTCTTCATCCACCTCAACCTTTGCAGTATAAATTCTCCTCACTTTTGATTCTTCTTCACTTTTCTTCAATTGTGTTCCCATATCATCGAACCAATAAATCTTCCCGTTATATTGCTGAATGTCATCAAACTCAGCTAACTGAACCTCACCTAACAATTTATTCCCAATCCTTGCCCCTACAGTGTTCACCCCAGCCTCTTTCATCATTTTCATGCCTATAGGAATCAAAGCCATCAGTGCTACCATCACCGTCTAGACAATACCTATAGCTAGGACCGTCTCGACCAAAGTAAATGCACTCCTCTTGGATCGGGAATTCTGCAAAGATTTATGCGCTGATAAGTTCATGGCACTTTATGACGCTAATTATTGAAATTCTTCGGGGTTAAGGTGTTTTTTGACATAAGAAACGTCAATTTAGCAATTTGTTCACCCAACGTAGGATTTACAATGCATATACGCAAGGAAATTAATCACAGTCCATAACAAGTAACGATCACTTCTATCCATTTCTACTGTTCAAAGGTATTTTAAATTCACAATTACCGTATGATAACCTTGTAGGCCTCAATCTTCACACGACCAAAGGCTACCTCCCTCGTATCAATGGGATTGATATAGCGAGCGGTAATAGTGACTGTTCCATCATCATTAATTTCTGGATCCCCTATCTGCCTGAAAGTGTCCGCACCGGTAGCATCACCCCAGGTCTCACAATTGAAGGAAATCTGGGGGATGTATTTAATGTCCCTAACTACAAATCCGCCAATGGGACTGATTAAGGTTCCTGAAGTGGCATCATTGGCTTGCCTCCAACTTAACTCAAACCATCTCAACCCACTTTCCTCAACGAGCCTCGCCTGAGGCATTAGCGGTGTCCCCAGTTCACTCTGGGTAGTAGGAACTTCTGGATCTCCTCCAAAAGCATACTCCAAGAAATTTGATATCCCGTCACCGTCAGGGTCTTCGAACCTGAGCCCCTTCTCATCTAGCTGATAAGAAGTCTCTAACTTGATCCAGGACTGATACGAATCAACAGTGAGCGGCGTCCCGTCAATTGCAAAATTATCAAAGAAAATAGATTCCGTATCTTCATTGCACTTTGCCTCATAAGAAAAAGTATAACTATTAGCATCATCAGAGATTGGAAAAAAGTAACGGTAAAATGAACCGTTAATTCCACGGTTAAGATCATTTAAAGTTTTTGGAGGATCATTCCGGGGCGCTAGCTGATCAGTGACACCCTCGAGCTGACAAGAGAATAAGAAATCGGAACCACTTATGCCTTTGTTTAGGGCCTGTATTGCCAATATGTTCTGACCAATAATGAGCTTGTCCAGATACTGGTTCAACGAGTAATCCTTAATGGTCTGAGCAATTGAATCGCTATTACTGGCCGTTGCCTCTGAGTCCCACTGAGGTTCTTCTGGTCCTTTAAATACCTGAACCTTTTCCCCGTTCAACCAGGCAACGAATCCATCATCGGTTCGCACCCCTAACACTAAGGATTTGAACTGACTCTTATCTTCGACTGTGAAGGGGATCCTCAAGAAAACAGTAGCAGACGTACGATACATTTGCTCTTCAAGATCAAGTGCTATGAACGGGTCAAATGGATCTACCCGGGTTCCTGAACGAGCAAAGCCTACCCCTCCCCGAACTACGGTTCCGTCCTCATTCGTCTTTTCAACATCCATCCATGCTGAATCATCATAGTTGAGCTGAACCCAATCATACCCTATATCCTCAGTCGGAACCAGAGCCTTCTTGACCTCATCTTCAGCGACGAGCATTTCAGTAACTTTTTCAGCTGCCCCTCCTCCTCCAGTAATGTTAAGCTCCAGCTTCTTAGTGTACTTATCACCATCCACACTGGTGTGGCTATTAAACTTAATATAGTCTTGGTTAGCCTCAAACCCATTACCGGCCCTGAGGCCCGCTTCTGGCCAACCTCCATCGAACGTGCGAACATCAAAAGAAACAACAACGTCCTTATAATTACGGAGGTCGATACGATACTTTAGCGTTTCATCACCTGGCACCTGAGAATAGATTTCATGGTGATCATTTGAAATAGCAAAACAATTACCTTCAGCAAATCCAATTCCCGTATCCGCTAACGGTAAGCCCGTTAACCAATCAAAGCTAGCGACTCCTCCAATGAGTCCGCCACCGACTCCGTTCCTGTCACGGCTCGCCCAGCCAAGATCATCGTTATCATTGAAATTTGGAGTGAAGAATGATGTACCTTCACCAGCATCTTCAAATGCAATGGATTGGGGTGGATGAAACATGCCGTATCCTGGCGCAACGTTAAAGGCACTCATCCACATGTTAAATCCTGCATCTGAACTTCCTGGAGAGGACTGGTGAAGTTCAACTGCAACCACATTACGCCCCGCAACAAGCTTGCCGGTACCTTCTGGCGAGGCTTCATAAAACCTAGTCTCGGAAGTTCCTCCAGCGGAACTGGAAGCAAGAGTGCTCCACTTAATCTGACCCGCAGGCATATTCTCGCGGTAGAGTTCCTCTCCGTTAATATAAATTACAGCACCATCATCTCGCACAATACCCAGGAGCATCTGATAAAAAGGATCGTCACCTTCCAATGAATTTAATTCGGCAGAGGTAACGTTAAACTCTTTACGGAAATAAAAGGTAACATTTCTTGCGCTGCTAGGTCCTCTGTCCAAGGTCGTCACAATTCCTTTGTTTCCAAAACCCAGACCCGAAGCTCCGCTCTTCCATGACGAATCATCATAGCCACTTTCTCGCCATGCCGTTCCAAGATCATTTCCATCATCAAGATACTTCCATACCGCACCTTCAAGAACTAACGGGATCTCTTCTTCCGCAAAAGTGTAGATTGTCGCGCTAAGCAAAAAAGCAACTGGAAGAAAGTTCTTGAGGAGGAATTTCATGATTTCATGTGAGGTGGGGTTCATTGAGCCGATCATTTATTATCGACACTAACTACTTAAATAATGACACTAACAGGCGCAGACGCAAGATCTTCAGAATCGATTCCGCTTCACTGAAGTAGAAAATTAGCCATAATAATAAACAAAGAAGACTTTTATTAATAAATTCTAATTAAAATCTGCTAAATTTAATCCTATAAACCACGTGCTCGTTATGAGATTTTCTATCATTCTATCTGCTACGCTTTTTTTCTGTATCGCACTGAGCTCCGCTCAACGGCCTGAGAGGTTAAGTTATAAAGGAAATTCATATCAAATAGTTGAGATAGTAGAAGTCAAAGATGATAAAGCCAGCCTCAGGACCACCGACAATAAAACCATTACAATCCCAGTACGTTTCCTTAGCTCAAGGCTCCGAGCAAAAGCAGAAAATCTGCAAAAAAGATTAGATAAGATCAGAAATTCAAATGACTCAACTAGCCTCTCTGTCGTCAAGGCGAACGCATCAGAAACTGAAATAGCGATCCAACAGTCAATTATCCAAGGAACACCACTAAAGCGCTGGGTCAATGGAACCGTTTCCAATGACCAGTCTGATGCCGGCCTTGTAGTAATATCATCAGTGACAGCACTGGATTTTAAACTTGATCGGGAAGGCGTCCCTTTACCTCCAAAAAAAGTTAAAGGAAGCGCCATATTCATAAGCGGAGCGGTCATGATTGAAGGCGCAGGCAAAAAACCATTCAATCAGCATGTGGAATACATCGCCTGGGACACGGGTCAGCGAATCAAACATAACGGACAACAAATTCCTAAATTAAGCCTTAAAAAAGTTGAAGCTCAACTACTCGTAAAAGAAAGGACCTGGACTAATGCAGGGGGCAATCGGTTAGTTGCATCTTTAGCATCAGTGATTGATGGAGTAGGCAATTTTCAACGCTCAGACGACACCGAATTCAAATATCCTATAGAGAAATTATCTGAAGAGGATCAAAAGGTAATTAATGACACTGTGAAAGAACGCTACAATGAATTACGTTCGACTCTTTAGAATTATCATAATTTTTATAAATTGTCCTTAATTTACAGTCCCCGGCTTAAAACAGCGTTGACGCTCTTGTATATCAATTGTAAATTCAAAGTTATAAAGTAAGCTACCCCTATCCCTTTGCATTAAAACCTAATTTCATAACAATCAAATCAGTATAATATGAGTAAGTAACACCCCCCCACTGAACTCCTTTTATACTCTGATAATTCATTTAATCTAAAAATTTTTACACCGAACTAACACAAAGCATTTTTGTATTGCCTAAATTATTGAAGCCATGAAAACGTCGACCCGACAATCCAATCAGTTCAAACAAAGCAAAAACAATCCCGACAATGGACCGGCTCTAAAAAAGCCCAGAGAAAAGGAAAGTGGAATCGCTATTGTCACTGTTCTTTCAGTACTCATGCTGATGACCCTTTTGATCTGGGGATTCTTTTCAGCTGCTGAAAAGGAATTGGACTCTTCAAACTATTATGGGTCCAGCCTCAGGACAAGGCAACTGACCGACGTCGTAACCAATATAGTCATGGCCCAAATAAGGAAAGCGACTGGGGAACAGACTCAGGAAGGAAAACGATATACTTGGGCCTCTCAACCAGGCGCTATAACTACCTTCTCAAACAAAGGAACAGACTATGACTCCCTTGCCGCCAAAAAATTCAAGCTCTACTCCTCGGAAAGAATGGAAGAGCAGAGCGAATATAACCTCGTAGATGATATCGCCGAGGACTGGGACAAAAGGCCAGCCCATTATGTTGATTTAAATTCTCCATTATACTCTGAAAGAGAAGATGAACTGTACTTTCCTATCGTTGACCCAAGGGCACGTCGAAGCTCTAACAACACGAACCGTGACAATGTAGAGGGATTTAACTACACACAAAATACTTCGACAGGGACTCAGGTTCCTGGGGTTCTGTTACCTGGAAGTGACCCAAAGTCACAGAGGCTCCCCATGCCAGTACAATGGTTGTACGTCCTAGAAGACGGAACCATGGGATACTTGGATAAGTCGAACAAATTCATTCCTAACTCAGGAATTAGTCAGCCCACCCCTAACAATCCAATCGTTTCCAGAGTAGCCTTCTGGACCGATGATGAATGTAATAAAATAAACGTTAACACGGCAGCTGAAGGAGTCCCTTGGGACATTCCAAGATACGATTCAAGACACGAGCGTGAAATGGCATTAAAACAGCCAGTCGAAAAAGAAACGACTCGTTTTCCTGGCCACCCTTCGATGGTATCACTATCTTCCGTACTTTATCCGCATGAGGATGTTTCAGAAGATAAGGCCAAACTAAGAAACATTTATGATCTGGTTCCAAAGATAGAGTATAAGAACTCTTCAGCGTCCGGATCCACTAACGCTACTAAGGGTGTCACTTGGGACGAGGATCGTCTTTACGCAACTTACGATGAACTTTTATATAAGCATGAAAAAAATAGAGGCCTCGACGAAAGACAAGAGGCGCAGACTTTCAGAAACTCTCAAATCAGTAGAAGAAAGTTAGAGCAGTCACGTTTCTTTCTGACCGCTAACAGCATCGCTCCCGAACTGACTATGTTCGGAACACCCAAGATGACGATGTGGCCAACCTATACAAACACTGGTAGAAATACCTATTTTGATAATCTTATCGTTTTTGTCTCCACTCTCGGTAAAACCAGAAAAAAATATTACTGGCAGAGAAACAGCAGTGGAAGTCGTCACAATGAAATTTACGGGAACGCTAGCGGACAAAACCTTCAACTCCTCGATCAGTACCTAG